>DATEZQ010000006.1 GCA_035583355.1 Candidatus Paceibacterota bacterium
TTGAAAAGATCATCGGAGTACTTTGCCCAGTGGCCTGAAGTCTTGTAGAGGTCAGATTTCGTGATGTGGGGAATAGCGACACGCTGGTAGCCCTTCGCGCTACGGAGCGCCCATACGTAATCATTGAGTGTTTCTCGGAGCAAGGTGCCTTTTGGTGTCCACAGTGGCAGTCCTGGTCCCACGAGTTCAGAGAAGGTGAAAAGTCCGAGCTCTTTGCCGAGCTTGCGATGGTCTCGCTTCTTTGCCTCCTCGAGCATCGTGATGTATGCATCGAGCTCTTCTTTCGTTTCGAATGCAATTCCATAGATGCGGGTAAGCATTTGGTTCTTCTGGTCACCGCGCCAATATGCCCCAGCAATTTTCGTGAGCACGAATGACTCGCCATCGATCTCACTCGTATTGTCGACGTGTCCACCCTTACAGAGATCGGTGAAGTTGCCCACTGAATAGGTGGTCATCGTTTTGCCCTCGCCAGAGAACTCATTGATGAGTTCGATCTTCATTGGTTGGTCTTTGAAGAATGCAAGTCCCTCTGCATGTGAAAGCTCCTTGCCTTCCATTGGCAATTTTTTGTTCACAAGTTTTTGCATAGCACGTTGTAATGTCTTCAGGTCTTCTGGTGTGGGAGTCTTTCCTGGTGAAAATAGGAAATCATAGTAAAAACCATCATCGGTGACTGGTCCTATGCCGAATTGGACGCCCGGATCGAATTCTTGAACTGCAGACGCAAGAAGGTGTGCTAAGGTGTGGCGAATATTGTGTAGCTTATCCATAGTTTACTCATATTAGCACAAAGAAAGAGTAGGGAACAGTGAAGCAAAGGGGCTTCAGCTTGGCCTTGCGTGCTTAAAATATATATTGTATGGTTATCCCAGATGTAACTAAGGAGGACGCAATGAAGCCACAGCGGCAACGCTTTGAACACGCAGTCCAAGCCTTCAGTTCCTTACTCAATGAGCCTTTCTGGCTCGCGCTCGCAGATCTCCTTGGCTGTCCATTCGCGGAGAACATCTTCTTCATCTATGGACCGAATAAAATCGAAGTGACGGTGGGCTCTCCGTTCTTTCTCGGGCATTACAACAATGACCCGATACTGCTTGCGCTTCCGCCGCGAGCTGAGAGTGAAGGACAGCCTGCACCGAACGTGTTGCTGGGTGATGTGGAGGTGAGTACACGCTTCGCTCTGTCGGGTGTGTATGGATTCCTCGGGACTCCAGTGTCTCATGATCCGCATCGTCTACTCACCAACCTCCTTTGTGAGGTTGAGGGTCGCGTTGAGCTTCTCTCCGCCTTCGCTCACCACAGGGGGCAGCTGGCGCTCTCCGAGCGCATCAATGACTTCGAGGCAGAATATTTCCCGCGCTTGCGTGAGCTGATCGCGTTGTACAACAGCGAGGAGCTGCTCATGCCCAAAAAACCTTTTCCGCTTCTCATGATGAAACTTCAAGTGAGCTGGTGGGGGTAAGCGTAAACACCCGAACAAAAGTTCGGGTGTTTTTTTAATTGATTACCTCTAAGTTGGATACTGTCGGAGTAGTGAGCGTGCGAAGGTATGTTGTCCCATCTTCACCAATCCATACATTTGTTTTGTATGGCATTGTTGGGATCGAGCGATTAAGTGTCACTTGAATTTTAATCCACTGTGCCCCCGCAACAGGATTGATGTTTCCTCCAGGAGAAACTGTTGTGTATGATGCCGCATCGAGACCTGATTGTGATACTGCAGTTTTCACTTTTACTGTTGCGCTCCCTGTTCCTCCCGAAGTGTATTGTAGCGTAGAGCCTGTATTGAGTGCAGGCATGTTGATGTCTTCGGTGGTATATGTGCCGGACATGGTGTATCCCGCATCATATGCACGCACATTATTTAATCCTCCTCCACCGACAATGACATATTTCCCGTCTGGCCGCTGGAACGCATGCCCTCCCGCAGTGACCGCAAAGGGGAGGCTCGGACCCGCAGTCATTGTGTCGGTCGTTGGGTTATAGATAACAGTTGCTCCCGTATTGTTGCCGCAGATGATTAAGTAATTGCCATCAGCGCGTTGCAACGAGTGTCCTCCTTCTCGTGCAGAGCACGTGAGTCCTGGTCCTGCAGCGAAGGTATTATTTGATGGATTATATATTACCGTGCTATTTGAATTACCGCCTACAATGAGAAATTTTCCGTCTGGTTTTTGCATTGCATGTCCACCCCACGACACACCTATCCCCACGCCTGGTCCTGCGCCCGTGGTGTTGCTGCCTGGGTAGTAAAGGTAAGAGGATTGCCCATTGCCACCACCGACGACCACGACCACTCCATCAGCTCTCGTGAGTGCAAGTCCTCCGACGCCGATACTATTGCCGCCTAACCCTGGACCACTTGTTACTGCACCTGTAGTGAGGTTGTAGAGGTAAGTACTATATGATGTGTTTCCCGCAGGGATGAATGCATTTCCATTTGCAAGCGCATTTGCACTTGCGCCAACTCTGATTGGGTCACCAGGGCCCGTGCCCCCAACGGCAAATGTATTATTTGCAGGATCATAGATTGCAGTGCCTGCAGTGGCAAGAGGGAATACTGCAAATTTACCATCTGCTCTACGCAAAGAGAATGCACCATGAGTAACGGCATAGAGTGTCGAAGGGCCCGCAGTGAATGTATCTGCTACGGGGTCATATATATTTGATCCCGTGCCATTGCCGCTCACGATAAGATATTTTCCATCAGGACGCTGCAAAGTGTGTGCTCCCGCATTTGCAACGTTATTAAGCGCCTGCGGCAGTGCGCTGAAGGTGCCGCTTCCGATGTTCCCAACATTTGCGGTGAGCATTGCAATCTGTAGTGTAGAAGTTGCCATTCCTGCTGAAACACTTGAGCCTGAAGCGTTTAGTACGATGGTTGTTGTTCCACTGCCTGCACCTCCTCCTCCAGCTATTGCCGAAGTATTGTTGTCGACTCCCTTACCTTGTATGAAGTTAAATCCCAGAGCGAGCGCATTTGTGCTATCACATCCGCTCGATAGTGTTTCTGTTGGTTGTTGTAGCTCCGTTTGTTCAAGTTTTATATAAATATTATAAGCTAAGGTTGTTGTGCATACACCAAGATAGTAGTTGTCGGTTCCATAGATGGGATCCTTTATCGTATCTGCGCTATAGTATCCATTTGAGCGAAGTACTGAAAGAATCGAAGTAGGATAGTCAGTCTCGCCACTCTTAGCCATGAAGCCCTTTCCTGTGTTTTGATATCCTGATCCACTAATTGCAAAAGTGCCCTTGTCATTCTCGTAGAACTGCATTGCAAGGGCAATTTGGTGTGCATTCGCAAGTCGCGCAGTGTCACGTGCACGCACGCGAGCCTTAATTAGTGCTGCAATAACGACGCTTGAGAGCAAGGCAATGATAGAGATGACTACAAGGAGTTCAATGAGAGTAAATCCTGCACTTTTCGATACTTTCATTTATATAGTATAGCATTATTTATTGTGAAATCGTAATAAGCGTGGCACATATATTTGTCTCGTGAAGTCTTGTCGTGTGACCATGAAGCGATTATCATTGTTATACATTCCATGAAGCCCATTCGTATTGTGACAATTGGAGGAGGTACGGGAACACACATGTTACTCTCTGGCCTAAAGGCATATGTGCCTGAGGTGGAGCTTTCGGCAATTGTTACCGTTGCTGATGATGGAGGGAGCACAGGGAGGCTTCGCGATGCATTTGGTTATCTCCCTGTTGGTGATTTTCGTATGGCACTTACTGCACTCGCTGCGGATACCACATCTGAGGCACTTCTGCGTGATCTTTTTCAGTATCGTTTTACAAAAGGGGAAGGGCTTGAGGGGCATAATTTCGGAAACCTCCTCATCACTGCACTTGCCGATATTCTTGGCAGTGAGGAACAGGCACTTGCCGCAGCAGGAAAATTACTCCACGCTTGTGGTACCGTCATTCCTGTTGCAGGAGAGAAACTTCAGCTCCACGCAGAATATGAAGACGGCACCATCGTGAAGGGCGAATCACTTATTGATTCAAATGGACTGAGGCTTGCGCCAAAAGCACGTATTGAAAAAGTCTGGGTTGAACCCGCAGTTCCTGCGAGTCGTTTTGCGCGCGAGGCAATTCATGAAGCCACCCACATCATCCTTGGTCCGGGTGATCTCTATACAAGTACAATCGCAAATCTTGTCGTCCCAGGGATTAAAGAGGGAATACAGAATGCTGATGGTAAGATTATTGTTATCGGCAGTATGATGCGTAAAGCAGGGCAGACTGGTCATATGACCATGAGTACACAATTGGCCGAGCTTGAGCGCTATGTTGGGCGACCTGCGGATATTATTATCCTCAACACCGCGGTATTCCCCGAGGAGATACTTGAAATATACGCAAAAGAGAACGAGCATCCATTCCATGATGATCTTCCTCGTGCGAAGCATATCAAGCGTTCCGATTTACTGTTACGCGAGCGCACCCATGTATTAAAAGGAGATGCACTTCGTCGTAGTCTTCTCCGTCATGATCCTCAGAAGGTTGCGGCAGCGATTATGTCTGCAATTCGTACCTAATGCACGTTGCATATAAAGAAAAACTCGCCGAGGCGAGTTTTTGTGTACTAAATGAGGATGTGCATCTTGAGTCGCGCGTTGGACTTTATGTCTTCGGTCATGCCTTGCTCTTCGAGCCACTCCAGGTCGTAACGCGTCGCTTCCTTGTGCTGGACGAGCTGTTCCTGGGCGCGAAGGCGAACGACATCGGAGTGGCCGTTCTTTGCGACCTTCTCCCACTGATGTGCTGAGACATCAGCGTGGTGCACCATGGCCCAGAGGGCCTTGAGCGCCACTTCATCAGAGGTCGTGTGGGTCGCCAGCCAGGACAGATCACCGGCGACGGCGAACTTGTTGTTCATGAGACCGAGCTCAGCGAGCTCCTTCACCTTCAGGTAGCGCGTCCCTTCGATGACTTGGTAGTACATCTTGATGGACCCATCGGGCCTGATGAGGAATTCTTTGATCGAAAAGAGCGCGAGCTCCTCGGTCATGGCGTGTATGGCTTGATGGACGAGGTCCGCAGTCGGACGGTTATGGAGTTTCATGTCGCCTCCTTGGCGTTGTAGGTGAACGGTCTATTGTTATTTCTACCACAAAAATTATTGGTGTCGAGTATGGTGAGTTCAACTTGCTAACCGAACACTAAAGTACTAGTGTTCGGTTAGCAAGTTGAATTCACCATACAAAAAAGAGGCACGTGGCCTCTTTTATATTGCGATGGTTTAGGCGACCTTGAAGTCGGGAGCTCCCGAGCAGTTGTCTCCCTTGGAACGCATTTCACCTCTTTCGAGCTTCCTGCGGATTTCTGGTTCGAGGGGGGTGCCCTTGGCGCACTTGTGCCCGCCAGCGCCGAGGCAGAGGAAGGAGCAGGTTTCGACCTCCTTGCCGACCTTGCAGACGGACTCTGCGTGGCCATACGGGACTGCGACGGGGTTTTCGCTGACGGTGATGCCGCGAAGCATGCAGCGCTCGCAAACCCCAACCTCAGGGTCACTGCCCGTCTGATAGAAGTCGAACGAAAAAGACGGGATGAACTTATGGTTGCAGGCCCTGCAGACTTTTTCTTTCTGGTTTGACATGGTGCCTCCTTTTGGTTGTCCATGATGATACTGCCACGCCCTTGTCCGTTGTCAAGCAATTCTCTTGCTTCCCTCAACGATGCTTTTCTTTTTTGTGCCCACTGTTATGTTTGGAATATGCTGCGTTTTCTAAAAACAATCCACACACTCATCTGGCTTGCGATGACTGTTGCCAATTTTGCTGCATTTCACTTCGCATATAACAATATTTTTGATGTACGTTTTCGGGCTCCAGCGCTCCTCCTTATTGGTGAATCAATCGTAGTATTTGCGAATCGCTGGAAATGCCCCATTACGAATATTGCAGAGAAATATACACCAGATAGGCATCCGAATTTTGACATCTATCTCCCTGTTTGGCTCGCGCGCTACAACAAAGAGATTTTTACTCTGCTTATATTGCTGGAAATACTTATCGTTGTCATTCATTTGAGCTAGACGCCCCGAGCTTACTTTCTTGCAATATCTCCTTGCGGCGTTAGACTCGCTTGTAGTGTACTTCTTTGTGTGTATTTGCTTGTGATAAGCAGTGGTTGCAGACGAGGTTTTCTTTCTTTTTGGAGGAGTGAGTTCAAATTACTAACCGAACACTAAAGTACTTGTGTTCGGTTAGCAAGTTGAATTCACCTACTACAAAAACACAGCTTATAGCTGTGTTTTTGTAGTATCTAGTAAGCCGCGCCGTTGCGTACACTTTCGCTCACGGTCTGATCTGGCTTGTCGTCGAGTAGTTTTGCTTTCTCGATAAGAATGCTTGGCTGATCGTTACGTCTATTGAATTTCGCACGGACAACCACACATTTGTCTACCGCAAGTTCTTCCTTAAACTCGGCGAGTGTACGTGGAAATACGACTGCTTCAATCGTGCCAGTAAAGTCCGCGATTTTGATGAAGGCCATATGCTCATTCTTCTTTGTGAGAATGTCTTTGAACTCTTCAATCATTCCTGCTACCATGACCATCGAATTCTCTCGGCCGTTCTCGATGAGATGCTTAATCGGCATTGCCTTCTCGAGCTTCACACGATACTTCTCCAATGGGTGTCCAGTGACATAGAGACCAAGCAGTTCGCGCTCCCATCTGAGGCGTTCATCCGCAGTTGAGTGCTTCGCTGGCCTAATGCGGAGCTTCGGCAGATCTTTCTTGTCACTCATGAGTGAGAAGAGGGAAACCTGATTGCTCTCCTGCTCTTGCCTGTGGAGTTTATGATACTCGAGTGCATCGTCCATGTTATGGAGCAGTACTCCGCGTTCGTCTCCGAGCGAGTCGAATGCTCCAGTACGGATGAGTGCCTCAAGTGATTTCTTGTTGAGATCCTTGTGTTGAACGCGCTCAAGGACATCGATAAAGCTTTTGTACGGGCCATTCTTCTCACGTTCATCGATGATTGCTTGCGCGATTGCGCCACCGAGTCCCTTGATAGTGAAGAGTCCGAATCGAATCTGGTCCTCCGCATCGTTATTGCCCTTGATTGTCGTAAATGGAGAATAGGAAAGATTAATATCAGGCTGCAAGACGGGGATCTTCATGCGCTTACATTCATGCATGATTTCGGCAATCATATCGGTATCACCAGCTTCGTTTGTGAGCACGGCAGTCATATACTCTGCGGGATAGTTCGCCTTGAGGTATGCGGTTTGGTAGGCGACGTAACCATAAGAAACGGAGTGTGCTTTATTGAAACCGTATGCTGCAAAAGGTTCAATCCAAGCCCAGATTTCATCTGCGTCTTTTTGTGGGAAGTTCGAATGTTTGATGAGACCCTTAATGAACTTCTCCTTTTGTTCTGCCATGAGTGAGGCAACCTTCTTTCCAACCGCTTTACGGAATTTGTCGACTTCTCCCCAGGAGAATCCGGCGAGGTCGTGCGCCATAAAGAGAAGGTCGTCTTGATAGACAAGCACTCCATACGTACGCTCAAGGAGTGGTTTTACCGCAGGGTGGGGATACTTGATGAGGGAAGGATTCTTCTTTCGCGCAATGTAATCGGGGATGAATTGGAGTGGTCCTGGACGATAGAGCGCCACCATAGCGTTGATATCGTGGATGCTTGTTGGATGAAGCTCCATGAGCCACTTGGTCATACCGGCACCGTTGAGTTGGAAGAGACCGACGGTCTCACCACGCGAGAGCATGGCAAAAGTTTTCTTATCATCAAGTGGGATCTTTTCAATATCGAGATCGATATTGCGATGGCGCTTGATGAGCTTCACTGCATCTCCCAAGATGGTGAGGTTGCGAATACCGAGGAAGTCGAACTTGGTGAGTCCGACACCATCTTCTCCGACCGTATACATATCGTACTGGGTGATGAGTTTACCACCCTTAGGGTCGAACTGTACGGGTGTCATATCCATCATCGGCATCGGTGAAATGACAACACCTGCAGCATGGACCGAGACGTGACGCACTGTACCCTCAAGTTTCTTCGCGATGTTAATGACTTCCTTCACTTCTGCATCGGTGTCAAAGAGGCGTTTGAGTTCAGGTTCAAGCTCCATCGCGTGATCGAGTGTCATCGGCTTACCTTGTGCACCTTCAGGAATAATCTTACAAAGTTTATCCCCGAAGTCGTAACTCTTTCCGAGTGCGCGCGAAACATCGCGGACCGCACCCTTTGCGAGCATCGTACCGAACGTACCGATCTGCGCCACTTTATCCGCTCCATATTTACGTTTTGCATACTCAAGCACTTCTTCGCGACGAGTATCGGCGAAGTCCATATCAATATCGGGAGCAGAAGGACGTTCTGGATTAAGGAAGCGTTCGAATGGAATGTGGTACTCAAGCGGATTCACCTTGGTGATGCCGAGTGTGTATGTCGTCATCGATCCAGCGACCGAACCTCGAATGTTCGTATAGATGTCGTTCTCATATGCGAAACGAATGAGGTCTTCCACGACAAGGAAGTACGAGGCATAACCTTTGAATTTGATGATGCCGAGTTCGTAGTCGAGGCGCTCCTTTGCTTTCACATCACCATCAAGTCCGCGTCGTGTGAGTCCTGCATAACAGAGTTCCTCAAGCACTTCGTCGTCGGTCTTGCCTTCGGGGAGGGGAAACTTTGGAAAAATGAATTTACCAAGAGTGATCTCGAGATTACAACGCTCTGCAATCTTGCTCGTATTCTCTACGGCATCCGGAATATCATGGAAGAGCTTGTACGCTTCATCGGTAGTGATGAAGTGATAGTGTCCTTCGCCACCAAAGATACCCGTATCGGTAATGTCCGATGCGGTTGAGATTGCGATGAGTGTCTTGTGCGCACGTGCGTCGTCGGAGTGTGGATAGTGGGAGTCCTGTGTTGCAACGAGTGGCACATCGAGCTCGCGCGCGAGTTCGATGAGTGTACTGCGCCAGCGCTCAAAGTCTTCCACATCAGGGTGATGCATCACCTCGATGTAATAATTCTCTTTTCCGAAGATGTCCTGATACTCTTTGATAATCTCTTTGCAGCGCTCCTTATCTCCGGTATTCAAAATACAGCGGCCGAGTTCTCCTGCGGGGCAGCCCGACAATGCGATGATGCCATCGGAGTGTGCACGCAAAAGATCCTTATCCATGCGTGGCTTGTAGTAGTAGCCTTCGGTATATGCAAGACTCGTGAGCTTGAGCAGGTTGCGGTAGCCCGCATCATTTTTTGCGAGCAAAGTACAGTGATAGCGCTTGTTGTCTACTCCAGGTTCTTTATCAAAGCGTGTGCGATTTGCGATGTATGCCTCAACTCCGATGATCGGTTTCACTCCTTGCTTCTGGCATTCCATGTAGAAGTCGATCGCTCCGTACATTGCGCCGTGGTCGGTGATCGCAATAGCAGGTTGTCCATCTTCCTTCGCAATTTTTGCAATCTGTGCGGGCTTACTTAATCCATCGAGTAGGGAGTAGTGCGTATGTGTGTGTAGATGCACAAAAGGTGCGCGTGAGTTGCCTTCCATGGGGCCTATTATAACAGTGAAAAGGGAATATCTGCTATTGTGAGGTCATGTGGAAACGTGGTCCTGAGCGAATGTTTGACGAAATAAATATTATATTGTAGAAATTGGAAAGAAACATAAAAGGAACAGTCATGAAAATGCTTGGTGTCGACCTCGGATCCCACAATAACGAAGGACTACTTCCGGCCATCTGCGAAGAAGCGCGCCGCATGGTGGCGCTCCTCGACGACCCACAACCTGGCCTCTTCTCATGGAGCAGGTGCATGCTCTCGCAGTTACAGCAGCTCCAGGCGTACATCGCGGGAGCTCTCGGGACAAATCAGCCCGTAAAGTTCGTCGAGACTGATGCCATCTACATCCCATTTACGAGTGGCACTCCCGGGCAGAAGTTGTCCACGGAGCGTGTGGTGAACATCACCGGTATATGTCCGCTCCGCAATTGGGATGTGTATCTCATCTACGTGAAAGAGGAACGTGGTGGTGCGGTCATCGTCAATGATGGTGGACCCATGCTCATGTTTTGGATCGAGCAGCTCGAAGCAGAGATGCTCGTCCCTGCAAAAAACAATACGTTCTCTGCACGCGCGCTCATGCTTGGCCTCTCTCCTGAAGGGCTACGCGCCATCATCGAGAAGTATAAACCGTAGTTCCTTTCCTAAAGCGCCGATCTCCCGGCGCTTTTTCTGCAAAAAAGAAACACCCGTTAGGGGTGTTTCTTTTTAAGGGGCTTTAGGCCGTGACCTTCTTGCCGCGGTAGGTGCCACACTTTCCGCACGCACGGTGCATGAGTTGCTGCGCACCACACTCACACGTCACAAAACGTGCCTCCTTGAGCGCGTGGTGTGAACGACGATTGTTCGTGTGACCGCGCGTATGTCGCATGTGGGTTACCATAGTGGGGATAATATATCAGAAAACCTATATTTTGGCAAGTCATTTCTGGGGAGGAATATGACTAGTACTGTCCTTGCCTCAGGTCTCTTTGCGTGGTAGCCTGCTTCTACTCTTTATGGAGGCACCTATGTGTGCACTGGGTATTTACCTGAAGTCTGTACAGGCCCAATTCAGGGAGGGTGTGGGGCAAGAGGATCCGTCGATCGCGGGCCAGCAAGGTTCCGTGCCTCAGCCCGACGGTAATTCGTCGGAAGAGTGATTTAATTCTTATATCTATCGTACCTCGCGTCACACGCGAGGTTTTTGTTACCTTGACTGTTCTCGCAAATGCTTTACAATTACTTTGATTACTCTCGTACATCTCTAATTTATGGCAAACAGGCACCTCGCACGAAGCATCGTTCTTCAAGCACTCTATGAGTGGGACTTTAATGGACGTACAACCCCAGTTGTAGAAGAAATACTCAATCGTGATGTCGCTGAGTTTGGACCAGGATTAGAGGAGGACCTCTTTACCGTCGAGCTTTTGAATACGGTGCTTGCAAAGCAGCGTGACCTCGACCTCATCATCGAAAAGGCAGCACCTGCTTGGCCTATCGATAAGATCTCTGTTGTTGATAGAAACGTATTGCGTATCGGACTTTCCGAGCTTCTTTTTGGTGACCGTGCGCAGGTTCCTCCGAAGGTCGCGATCAATGAGGCTATTGAGCTTGCCAAGGCATTTGGTGGTGACAATAGCGGCAAGTTCGTGAACGGTGTGCTCGGGGCAGTCTATAAGGAGATTGGTGAGCCTGGAAAAGATGAACAAGCTTCTCGTCCAAAGCGCAACCAGTCACAAGATCCATCGACATTCCCGCTAGAGCAGCTCGGTGGTGCCGTTGTTTATGCTCGTGATAAGGGAGAAATTTATCTTGCACTTGTACATGACATTTTTGGACACTGGACGCTCTCAAAGGGTCGCGTAGAACCAGGAGAGTCAGTCGAGGAGGGTACTATTCGTGAGATAAAGGAGGAGATGAATGCGAACATCGTCATCAAGGAGAAACTTGGTGAGAATGAGTATATTGCCTCACATCCCGAGAAGGGGAAGGTGCGCAAGCATGTTGTTTACTTCCTTGCGGAATCACCATTCGAGGCATTACAGCTCGAAGAAGGGAAGGGTGGACTTGATGACGCCCGCTGGTTTAAGGCGTCAGAAATCACAAGCCTAAATCTCTATGATGATATTTTGCCACTCATCACGAAGGCGGTGACCATATTGCTTACTGAGCAGGCATAATAAAAACGACCCCAGTCTCTGGAGTCGTTTTTTTGTTTGATGGGTGCAGGGTGTTATTTGTTTGTGCAGCATGTGCCATCTTCGCACTTTTGTTCACAAGGAGCACCAATGTGCCACGTCCCATGCTGCCATGGAGTACCAAAGAAGGGGAGTGCCCACTTATCAAGACCAAGGTATCCCGCAGTACGCCAAGCGAGCATAAGGAACACCTGGAGAAGAAAGAGTACAGGATTGATACTTACTGTACCTGCAAGCATGAAATTGAAACTCATGAATCCACCGAAGAACGCGGCAATGCCGGTGAAGAGGCCAAGTATGAGTGCCGCACCAACCAGTACTTCGCCAAAAGCAACTACATGCGAGAAAAAGAATGTGTTTGGCATGACGACGTGTGATACGAAATATGCATACCAGCCTGCGACGTCAGGATGTGCCCCTGTTGTTTTCGCAAGTGTTCCGGTGAGAAAGCCTTGGAGAGCACCTCCCGCATTTGCGCCGACCCATGCCTCATTCATTATTTTCCCCCAACCTGCGATAATCCACTCGTAACCAACATAGACTCGTATGATGAGCCAGATCCACGAAAGACATTTATTCGTGAATAGCTTCTCAAGCCACGGTGCGGTGGGAATTGTATTTGCTGTTTGTTCCATAGCTATATTGTATCATGTCCAAAACTATAGAATAAAATACACACTAAGAAGTGTGCATTTTATTCTACCAACCCTTTCTTTGGATGGCAGCTCTTGCGGCCTCTTGCTCCGCATCCTGTTTTGACTTTCCTTGTCCCGTTGCAACAAGCTCATCGCCGAGGTAGAGGCCGATCTCAAAGATCTTTTCGTGGTCCGGGCCAATCTCGCGAATGGTCTTGTACGATGGGGTGATTGCAACATGTTCTTGGGCAAGTTCTTGGAAGTTACTCTTTGCGTCCTGCCATGTCTTTGCCTCTATGATTGTGTCGATCTTTGGTGCAAGGAATTTCATGATGAAACTCTTTGCTGCATCATGGCCCTGATCGAGGAATATTGCTCCCACAACAGACTCGAATGTGTTTGCGAGAATAGCAAGACGCGCACGTCCGACATCCTTTGCCTCTCCCTTACTCAGGAGGAGGTAGTCGCCCATATTGAGCTCCGCCGCCACCTCAGCAATTGAGTTTGTATTTACTAGTGCAGAACGGTATGCCGTCATGCGACCTTCGTTCTCCCTCGGGAACTTCTTGTAGAGATACTCGGTGATTACGAGTTCAAGGACTGCATCGCCAAGGAATTCTATGCGCTCATTGTGACTCCACTGCACACCGCGGTGCTCATTGAGATAAGAGCGATGCGTGAATGCCTCGCGAAGAAAGTCGATATTTTTGAATGGG
Organism: Candidatus Paceibacterota bacterium; assembly: GCA_035583355.1. NCBI lineage: Bacteria > Bacillati > Minisyncoccota > Minisyncoccota bacterium. Next base: position 13,092 of record DATEZQ010000006.1, read on the forward strand.
TAGCCGATGCTTGTCGCAAAAGCCTGGAAATCAGGGAGTGCTGCCATTTGCGCACTATACTATATTTTATTAATACTGTAAATATGATGATGTGTGTTGGAGCTAACGATTAGGTGATTACGCAAACTGTGTATTACGGCCATAAGGCTAGATATTTCTATGTTATACTAGCTCATATGCGCCTCAAGAGACTGGAAATTTTTGGCTTTAAGTCATTCGGACGAAAGGTAACCCTTGATTTTATCTCGCAGATAACCGCTGTTGTCGGTCCAAATGGCTCAGGAAAATCAAATGTCGCTGAGGCGATCCGCTTTGTGCTCGGTGAACAATCAATGAAGTCGATGCGTGGAAAGCGCGGGGAGGACATGATTTTCAATGGCTCACAGTCTGCTTCTCGTGCAAATCGCGCGAGCGTCACCATCGTATTCGATAATACGCAGCGCGAATTCCCGCTCGATTTTGACGAAGTATCAGTAACTCGTGAGGTCTTTCGTGATGGAAGCAATCAGTATTTCATCAATGGTTCTGTTGCACGCTTGCGTGATATTTTCGAATTGCTTGCCGCGGTGCATATTGGAGCATCAGGTCATCACATGATTTCTCAGGGTGAGGCGGATCGTATTCTCTCTGCAAATCCGAAGGAGCGTCGTTCGATGCTCGAAGATGCACTTGGCCTCAAGGCTTATCAGTACAAGCGTGAGGAGAGTGAGCGACGCCTTACAAAGACCGAGGAGAATATGCGCGAAGTCGAAAGTCTTCGTCGCGAGATTGCTCCCCATCTCCGTTTCCTCAAGAAGCAGATGGAAAAGATGGAGGAAGCAAAGACCCTGCGTGATAAACTTGTTGGACTCTATCGAGAATACTTGAAGCGTGAGGAGATCTATCTGACCGAAAGTCGCGCCTTGCTTGCTGGCAAGCTCAGTGAGCCTGCTGCTAAGCTTGCTGACCTCAATATCAAGATCGAGCGTGCTCGTGAGCAGCTTGCTGCTGAAAGTGCTGGTGATTCAATGAGCCATGAACTCCTCGCTGTCGAGGCAAAGCTTCGTGATGCACGTAACCGACGTGATGGCGCAGCGCGTTCACTTGGTAAAGTGGACGGAATGATCGAGTTCGAAGAACGCCGTCTCAAGAAGCGCGAGGAGCAGCTTGCGCGACAGGAAGATATCGCTATGCATCTTGGTGAAGTTGAGCACGTATCTCGTGAGCTCGAAGCACTCTTTGAGGGTATGGAAGGGAACAATGAGCTTGATAAGTGGCGCTGGATCGCATATCGCGCTCGCGATATGGTCCGTGAGTTCATTGGTATGAAGAAGCAGTCCGCGGGTCAGCAGGCAATTACAGACGAAGATCGTAGAGAGCTCGAAGGCTTGCGTGCAGAGCGCGTCATTCACGAAGAGGAACTACGAAAGATTGATGCGGAATACGCGATATTTGAAGAAAACTACGCTCGTGTAAAGAATGCAATCGATACCGAGAAGGAGCGTTCTCGCGACACGGAGCGCGCACTCTTTACAATGATGCAAGAGCGCGGTGAGTTGCAGCACGCGGTGGAGCGTATCCATAGCGAAGAGGAGCGCATTGTTCGTGATACTCAGCGCCTCAATGAAGAGTTGAGTGAAGCTGGAATATTGCTTGGTCGTGCAGTACTCGATCATTCATCGGTTGTCGTAGATATTGCCGAAGTAATGGGTGAGGATCGCTTGCGACAGGAGACGAGGCGTCGAGAGATTGAACGTGGAAAGTTGCGCCTTGAAGATCTTGGGGGCGCAGGTGGTGACGATGTTGAGAAAGAGTTTGCCGAAACGGTTGAGCGCGATGCATTCCTTGCTCGAGAGACCGAAGATCTTATTCGTACGCAAGAATCATTACGCGCCCTCATTGAAGAGCTTAACGTAAAACTCAATACTGAGTTTCGTGACGGTGTCGGACGCATCAATAAGCAATTCAGTGAATTCTTCCGCCTTATGTTCGGTGGTGGTGTCGCTGAGCTCATGGTGGTAAAGATTGAAAAGCGTAAACGTAGGGATACGGATATCGATCTCTCTGATATCCCCGGCGGGGCGGTACCAGACGAAGAAGAAGGGGAAGATGAGGAGGGTGTGGATGTTTCTGTTTCTTTGCCACACAAGAAGATCAAAGGATTGCAAATGCTTTCCGGTGGAGAGCGCGCGCTTACTTCGATTGCACTTCTCTTTGCAATCTCACAAGTTAATCCTCCACCATTCATGGTGCTGGATGAAACCGATGCAGCGCTCGATGAAGCAAATAGTCGTAAGTACGGTGATATGATTGAGCAACTCGCTCGCCATTCACAGCTTATGGTCATCACTCATAACCGCGAGACGATGTCTCGTGCGACGACACTCTATGGTGTCACGATGGGTTCCGATGCTGTATCGAAAACGCTCTCGATCTCATTTGATGAAGCAGCACTTACTGCGAAATAACAAAACTGGCTTATGCCAGTTTTTGTTTATAACTCGCTTTGACTTGTGTATTTCTCTGCTATACTTAGTATATTGAGATTTTGTGGGTTGAAGTGTAAAACTTCATGCTCAATTAATTCTTTATTCTAATTTTATGGCAAATCAAGAACTCCTCGATTACATTATGCGCCAGCGAAGTCATGGTGCGAACTCAGGCAATATAAGAGAAGCATTACTGAAAGCGGGATGGGATGCTAAAGATGTAGAGGAGGGAATAGCTGCGACTGAACCAAAGACAGTGTCTTCGCCGGTCTCACCTGCGGCACCTTCTGTGCTTGCACAGACCACTAGTCCTCTTTCTGCCGCTCAGCCATTCGTTCCCGCAATGGCAAGTCCTGCTGCTACGCCAGTAGCTGCGACGGTGAACCCTGCAACAACGCCCGTGCAGAGTGTGCCCGTACAGGCACCAGTGAGTGCTCCTGTACAAGCTATGAGCAATGGTGCAATGAGTGCAGTCACTATGAGTCCTACGCCAGCGGCTGGTGTTCCTGTTATGACGCCTGGTGCATCGGTGCTTCCTACTGCCGTTACGCCGGCTCCCGCAATGAGTGCGGTTGCTGCGCCAGTTGCAGCTATGCCTACGATGAGTGCGGCAGCTCCTGTGCATCTTATTGCCTCTGGAGTACAGATTCCATCTGCTAATTTCATGCCAAAGGTGGAAGCACCGCATGTTGCGCCGATTACTCCGACGGTTACTACAGTGATGCCGAGTATGCAGGCAGCAGCGCCGGTAGAACACAAATCACATCTCGGCCTCATTATTGGTATTATCATTACCTTACTCGTCCTTATTCTTGGCGGAGGATTTGCGTATTGGAAGTATGTACTGCAGGTTCCTGCCCCAGTTATTCCTGCTGATCAGCCCGCAGTACAGGATGTTCTCGTGACGCCAGAGGTGCTTCCTCCGGAAAATATTCCACAAGCTGAGGAGGGTGCGGTTCCTGAAGGTGGCATCGTTGCCTTTCCATCTTCAATTCCTGTTGCGACGACGACTGAGGCGACAACAACGACACAAGCTTCAACTTCGACAAAGACCACGACAACCTCAACGTCGAGCGTTCCGAGTCCCAAGAAGTCTGCGACGAGTACTTCGGTACTCCCTCCTGGTGCAATCTAATTTGCATGATAAGACTGGCATTTGCCAGTTTTATATTATTTCCTGTTCCTATTGAAACTGTTATACTAGAAGCATAATATTGCCAACATTGTATTGGCAGAATATATCACTATGGCAAATCAAGCACTTATTGACTACATCATGCATCAGCGTGTGCATGGCGCAAGTCCTGCAAATATAAAGAATGCATTGCTCCATGCAGGATGGGAGGAGGGGGATATCGAAAAAGGATTAAAGGCGACCGCAATTCCACTTGATGCACCACCGAGACCACCGGAGGTAGTAATCAAGCCCGATCAGTCGAGTGGTGCAGTTGTCGAGGCTACTCACACAAGTCCTCCTGCCAAGAAGCCGCCGCTTCTTGCTATTGCACTGCTTATCATCAGTATTCTTGTCGTTGCTGCCGCTGCAATATTTATTTATGTACAGTTCTTGCGTCCGCAACAGGTGCATTCGCTGGATACTCCACAGAAAGCGACAACAACCAAGAGTGTTCCTGTTCAAAATATAGTTCCTCTTCCTCTCGATGGAGAAGCACCACTACCTCCTAATTCTGAAGGCGGAAGGGTACAGCAGGATGCTACGGTTCCAGATACGCAAGCAGTTCCACAATGAAAAACTCGCCTCGGCGAGTTTTTGCTTGTGCTATGATTGCTACATGTCAGCGCGAGTACAAGATCGTCTTCAAAAAATTCCCTATAAGCTTTCTCGGAGGGTAAATACGCGTGCAGTGCGTGTCTCAGTCTTTCCTGGTGGTGAGGTGCGTGTGGTTGCGCCCCTCTTATTGCCCAAGTCATTGATTGAAAGGTTTCTGGAAGAGAAGCGTGAATGGATAGTCGGGCAAGTGCTCCGCATGGAGCACGTCCCGAAGAAGAAGACGAAGAAAGAAGCAAGAGCAGCATACCTCGAGCATAAAGAGGTAGCACGTGCGCTTGTGCTTGCACGCCTTGCGCATTTTAACAAACATTATGGCCTCCACTTCGAGCGCGTGGCAATTCGAGATCAGCACTCTCGTTGGGGTTCATGTTCGCGTAGGGGGAGTCTGAACTTCAACTATCGTCTCGCACTTATTCCTCCCGAGCTATCGGATTATGTGATCGTGCACGAGCTTTGCCATCTCAAGGAATTCAATCATAGCGAACGTTTTTGGTTGCTTGTTGCCGAATGTATTCCTAATTATGAAGTACTGCGCGCGCAGCTCCATCACCATAAGCACAATTAAAAACGCCCGAAGGCGTTTTTTAGAGTTTTGTATCAAAGAGATCTTCTTCGGCGAAGCGATACTTTGGATAGGAAACATCATCCTTTGCACGATTCCCGAGCGCGAGTACTGCTGCAGGGTAGAAGTTCTCTGGAAGTCCCAATACCTTCTTGAAAGCATCACGATCAAATCCTTCCATCGGACATGAGTCAATGCCGAGTTCTGTTGCTGCTGCTAGCCCGAAACCAAGTGCAATGTATGCTTGATGCTTTGCCCATGCGATGCGCGCATCGTTTGTTGCAAAGCCACTATCAAGCCCGACTACCATGCCATGAAATGCATCCATTTTTTCTTGTGGAGCACCTTTCTTGAGCATATCACTTGTGAACATATTGCTGCGCTCGAGTACGTCATCACGCCCAGAGAACACAAGGATGTAGTCAGCCGTAGTGAACTGAGGCTGATTCCAGCCATTTGCCGCAAGTTGTTCCTTTATTGCTGCACTCTTAACTACAGTAACATGGAATGGTTGAAGACCAAGTGAGCTCGGTGCCATACGAATTGCATTGAGTACCGAACGGAACTGTTCATCGGTGATAGGATGAGCAGGGTCAAATTTTTTTGTTGCGTAACGTGATTCTAATTGTGTAAGGAATGACATAGTTATTTCATTAGATTAATACCGCGACCCTCAACGAGGGCAGTGGCTGCTTTTTTCCGTGCAGCAGCAAGTAGTCTCTGGAAGGTACTCTGTGAGACTCCCATTTTTTCTGCCGCAATGGTTTGGCTAAGATCATTGACGTCCGCAAGGCGCAATGCCTCAAGTTCTTCTGGAAGTAGTTCGAGAAACTGTTCTTTGCTTTTTTCTGGGCAAGAGGGAATAAGGGCACTAATACAGCCCTTGAATTTCACTATCTTGTCGCATTTTGGTCTTACCATATTATGAATATATACCCATAATGGAAAAATGTAAAGTCCTGGTTGTGGATAACATGATGTGTGCATAACAAGCTCACATTTTTGCATTGTACGTGCTATACTACATATATAATAGTAACTACATAATATATTATGGAGGACAAGAATATGGGCGGAGGTTGCACTGCAGGTCGGGTTGCATGGTGGCTGATTATTATTGGTGGCCTAGTGCATGGGCTGCGTGGTCTTGGTATTTTCTTCAATATCGAACTCGATCCCGTCATGCTTCTTTTGGGTAGCTGGCCAATGCTTCCTGCGGTCATCTATGTTGTTGTTGGAATCGCTACGGTCTACAAGCTCGTGGGTTGTCCATGTGGTAAGTGCATGTTTGGTCGCGGCGACAGTCAGTGTGATCACTGCGCTAAGTGTACTACTGATGGTTGTTCAGGGCATGAGGGGAAAGATGGTGGTGCGATGAAGTGCGATCACTGCATGGCATGTACTCCAAACTGCACAATGCATGAAATGAAATAATAAAAAGAGGCCTAGCGCCTCTTTTTATTGTTAGTGTCGTTATGGGTGGCACGTGTGCGTTTCGGGTGAGGGTGGCGCATTGTTGGTTTGCGATCACCCGCACGCTCGTTGCCTCGGTTGCGTTCCGTTCCCGCTTCGGTTGAAATAGTCGCGGTATCGTGCCCGAGCAATTTCATCGTGAGTTGTTTTTTCTTCATGTCGACTGCAGTGACTTCCGCACGCACGCGGTCGCCAAGACGAAAAACTACGCCAGTATTCTTCCCGACAAGGCGATACTTCTTTTCTTCAAAGAAGAAGAAATCATTTGGGAGTTCTTTGATATGAATCATTCCCTCAGCCTTTGTAACATTGTCTTCGATATAAATACCCCACTCGGTGACACCACTGATTGTTCCCTCAATTGCGGTGCCGATGCGCACTGCGAAATATTCGCACTGCTTTAGCCTGATTGATGCACGTTCTGCTTCTGTCGCATCTTTTTCCATTTGTGAACACCAGCGCGCAAGCTCCTCGTGTCTCTTGAGCATCTCATCGGGAATCTTTTGGCCCGTGATTTCGGCTTGAAGGAGGCGATGTACCATAAGATCAGGATAGCGCCTGATGGGTGAGGTGAAGTGCGTGTAGTACTCAAATGCAAGACCATAGTGGCCAATATTCTTTGTTGTATATACCGCTTTTGCCATCGAGCGTACAGTCGCAATCTGAATCATGGCAGCTTCTGCTCTTCCTTGTACGGCGGTGAGCATCTTGTTGATGTCGCGAGAATCCCATTCGCCCGTTGCCTTAGAGCGTTCGAAGGGTATACCAAGCGAACTAAGAAATTCTGAGAGATCCTGCATGCGTTCTTCCTTCGGTACATCATGTACACGATAGAGGAATGCCTTTTCAGTGCGAGGGTCTTGCTTGCTCAAAAATGTTGCTACCCGTTTGTTCGCAAGCAGCATGAATTCTTCGATGAGCTTGTTCGAGTCCTTCATCTCTTTGATGTAGACCGAGAGGGGACGCCCTTCTTCGTCAAGCTTGAATTTCACTTCTTCTGCCTCAAATGCGATAGCGCCGTGTTTGGTGCGTTCATCGCGGAGGGTTTTCGCAAGCTCATTAAGTACGGTGATTTCTGCAGCATGATCGCCAGTACCTGTCTCTATGACCGCTTGTGCTTCTTCATAGGTAAAACGACGAGCACTATGGATGATTGTTTTCCCGAACCATTCACTGACTATTTCCGCTTTCTTGTTGAGCTCAAATACTGCGCTCATGGTGAGCCTGTCTTTATTCGGGACGAGAGAGCAAAGGTCATTAGAGAGACGCTCGGGAAGCATGGGGATAGTACGATCGACAAGATAGACGCTCGTTGCGCGCCCTACTGCTTCTTTGTCGATGACGCTTCCTGGGGTTACATAATGCGATACATCAGCAATATGAATACCGACCTCAACGTTTCCGTTCTGAAGCATTTTGATCGAGAGGGCGTCGTCAAAGTCTTTTGCATCCCATGGATCGATGGTCATCGTGAGGACACTACGAAAATCCCTACGCTTTTTTATTTCCGCATCGGATATTGTGCCATCAATAGAGAGTGCTGCAGCTTCGACTTCGGGTGCATGATTCGGCATGAATCCCTTTTCGAGGACAATCGCAAACATCTCCGCATCATTATCTCCCGGCTTTCCGAGTATACGAAGGACCTTTCCAAGAGGATCTTTCATTCCGTCTGTCCACTCAGTGATCTGCCCAAATACCTTATCGCCCTTCTTTGCACCCATTAAAAATTCAGAAGGAATCAGAATGGGTTTATACATGCGAGTGTCGTCGGGAATAAGGAAAGAAGTATTTGCAATAACATCAATAATGCCAGCGAAGCTCATTTTGAAGCGCAAAAGAACCGCTGTTACTGTTCCTGTCGGACGCCTTCCTGCTTCTTTGCCATAAAGGAGTACTTCAACGCGATCCCCATCAAGAGCAGTATGAAGATTTGCAGTATCGATTTCGATCATGTCTTCCATGCCATCGACTGCAACAAGCCCTAGTCCGCGACCAGTGATGCGCAAATTTCCTTCAACGCGATGGTTGGGTGGGTATTTTTTGCTTGGGCTCTTTCGCTCTGCTTCGCGACGATCTTGTGACGGTCTGTTTTTTTGCCTATGTCCACCAAATCCTCTCTCAGGTTGCTGGCCCTTGCGAGCATCTTGTCTCTTATCGTTGTGTTGTTTTGAAGTGGTCTTGGAGTTCATTGATGAATTGTTTAAGCTCACTTGGATTTGGTACGGTGAGCATGTTAAGGTTTTCGTTTTCTCCAGCAGTTTCTATATAGAGATCGCCGAAATTAAATGCAGTTGCAAGAATACCTTTCTGTGTGGTCGTAATGTTTTGTATGCGATCGAGCCCAAAAGATCCAACTTCACGCCTGAAGAAGCCTCGCTGCTTAATCTCATAGATACGTTCATTACTGATGACGATGACATTGAGGAAATGTTCGGTCCAGCGCCACCATGCATACATCCAGGCGAAGAGGATTCCTGTGAGCGAAATATAGATAATCCCCACGTTTGGATTCTCAGGGAAAATCGCACTGACCGTCTCATCTGGCACGAAATACATCATGCCGATAGCGAATACGAAGGGGAGTGCAAAAAAGAGGATGATTGACACTGCATCATCAACAAAGGAAAAGAAGTGACGATGGATGACGCGAATAATTGTTTCGTCTGGGGTGAGTTCAACGATAGCCATAATGAAATAGGTTAGATAGTTAGAAATGTTTACTATTATGCATTTCCGGAGTAGAGGGGAAGAAGCATCATGAGCGAAACAAGAATGGCACCAGTTCCAATCATATAGATGACTGCATATTTAAATGCACGTAGTGGACTTGGCGCGTGCTTTCTCCAGTGGTTGAAAAGCATGATGGTAAAAATTGCCGTGAAAAATACGGTGCTACCAAAGAGAATAGAGAGAAAACTACCAGAGATACCGAGACCAAAGTTTGGGAGTCCGAGGTCAGGGACTTCGAGAGTTGGAAGTCCTACGGGTGCATAGTCTTGCATGCGTTTAGTATAACAGGAATTGGCATGGGTGGACAGGGAAACGAGGAGGAAAATCAAGGAAAATAGCCACATAATTACTATTACCAAAGATATTGACAAATATGTATTATATGCTATAATATTCAAGTCAAGCACATTGCTTGTTCACCCACAACCCTCCTCTTTGGAGATTCACATGTTCCTCGTTTCCGCTCACTGCGACACCCATCCCGACGTCCTGGGTCGCACCCTGATGATCAACAGCGATGGCATGCAGACCTGCCAGTGCCTGGAGGAGTTCGATCACCCGGTTCACCACATCGAGTCCATGGAGCCCAAGGCTCGCCAGCGTCGCTGTGAGCGTCAGCTCCCCGATGGCACGCTGCTCATCCGAGAGGGGTACGAAAAGTATCGCTCCAATGACGACATCCGTGAGGGGAATCATCGCCAGCACAGCCGCCGCGACGAGCGCAGGGCCCCCAAGCAGGCCCTCCTCCTCGCCCAGATGGCGTCGTAGGTAGCACTCAACATGCCGCATCACCCTCAGGGTGGTGCGGCTCTTTCGTTGACATAAGTATTTTGTGTGGTATAATAATTATGTTCGCTCTTTGCAATTCCACTCAACAATTCTCTCATGGAGAAGATAACATGGTCCGTTTTCCTAAGGCTGTTACCGCTTTCGCTCTGCGTCAGATCGCGATTGAAAAGATCGTGAAGCAGAAGTGCAACTGCTATTGGCACACCATTGGCGAACCTGATATGTGCCTCTCGGCACGGCAGGTCACTTTCGAAGATCTGTCTCTGCTGGGTGATTTCCCTGATGATTATCCCGACTTCGATCCGCTCGATGACGAAGGTAATTATCCCTGCTTGTGCTATTACTGCAGGACGGGGCAGTCTGAGCTCTGTGTCGAGGATGGCGACGACTACCGGATGTTCGACCTGGTCGGCGACTTTGTCCCCGATGGTGCTGTTGCTTTTGATGATCTCCCTGTGCCACCGGTGCGCGTGAGTAAGTTTCACCGCGTCAACCGCATTGCGGAGCTCGAGCATCATGGGCTCATCGTGGTGGGTCTCGGCCGGCTCGACCGAGAGGAACGGAGCAGGAAGCATGAGGAGCGAAAGCTGCGCTTCATGATTCCGCGTCGCAATCGCGAACGTCTTGCGCAGATTCTTGCACGTGAAGAAGCTGCTGCGTGCACGTATACCCTTCAGGATGAGTTACGCAGCCTCGAAGCCCTGTACCCTGAAGACGCTACGCGCATCACCGCTCGTGAGCGTATGGAACTCCTCCAGAGGAACTTTCCAGCCCTGAGTGCGTCTTCCGTGCGTTGCATCGCCTCATCTCTCCACATTCAGAATTCGAGCTCCTTCAAGGGGCTCGGGGGGCTGCAGACGCTTGAAGCGCATGTCGCGAAGCGCAATGAAGAGTACTTCCTTGAGCTCGATTGCTATTTACCCGATGAAGACAGCCTGAGCAACGCTCATGCCCTTCTCGATTCTTTCAACCGCGTTGCGCTCTTGGCCTTTCACGGCTAGCGCAACAATCAAGAGGTGTCCAATGGACATGAAGTCTGAAAGTAAGGGAAGCAGGAAGCTCGTTCTGCAGGAAGTGCGTCATGGGTTGCTGAAGCCCTGCGACGCCATGAAGCCCGTCAAGTCGATGCTCTCCGGGGAAACCGCCTGTGAGCTCATCAATGACCTCTTCGGCCAGTAGAGGTAGTAGTTCGTTATACCACCGCGCCCCACGGGCGCGGTTTTTATATTTCGTGTGCTGTTGACAGGTTTGTGCAGAGGCATATGATAAATCAAGCTCGTTCTCTGTTCTATAACTCTCTTATGGAGGAATCATGTGCTGCAATAGTGACACGCTTGGTTCGGTGCGGCGCCCGCTGCAACTTCCCGCAAATCCCGAAGCCTGGGATGGTATCGACAGGGCGGATCTCGTCGATGAGTGCGAAGGTTGTGGCCTCGCCAAGGGTCCGACGGTAGTACCTGCGGACCTCGTGGATCGTTCTGTGAACCCCGAAGAAGTGGAGACTCCCGACGAAGTCGCCTCGGTTGATACCAAGGGTGACCCCTGGTCCCATCTCAACGGCCTCCCCGAGACCTGCACCTGTAAGTCTTAGATGTAAATTCCGCGCCCCAATCTGTGGCGCGGTTTTCTTTTTCGCTGTTGAATTGGTAAGCGGGCCCTGTTTTGCTTGACGTTTTTGTGTTTTCTGTTAAGATAAGTCCCATGTTAGCAATCCGTTTAAAGCGTGTTGGTCGCAAGAATGACCCATCTTTCCGCATCATCGTGCAGGAAAGCCGCCGCTCGCCTAAGAAGACGCAGGGTATCGTTGAGTACCTCGGTTCCTACGACGCTCGCAAGGGCCAGCCGCAGGTAAACGCAGAGCGTGCAAAGTACTGGATGAGCCAGGGTGCACAGCCATCTGAGACCGTATTCAATATCTTCGCAGATCTTAAGATCGTAGAGGGGAAGAAGGTTAATGCACTCAACAAGAAGACCCCTCAAAAGAAAGAGGAGGCAAAGAAATAAATCGAAGCTCTGCTTCGATTTTTTCTTACCTCCTCTTTGTTTTGAGGGCCCTGTGCCCTCAAGTATGGCCGCTGTGTTTTTGCTCGGACCAGCCTCACGCTTCGCTCTTGCGGTACCACTGTACCGCTTCGAGCTCCAGCGAGGCTGTTGCGAGCAAAAATCCAAGCGGTTTCATATATCTTGGGTGAGTGGCTTCGAATTAGTCTCATGACTTGACTTTTTAGGATAATATGGTATATTCCATAAGGTCAGTTTTGAGCAATTCCAACCGAAACCTATTCATCAAAGGATGAAGCGATGAGCGGGAATAATCCCAACAGCGGAGAGTTGTCTCCCACGTCGAACGTTCAGGATTTCAGTAGAGGGAAGTTGCGGTACAAGGAGAAGGGGATCATCATGCTGAGCGCTCTTGCGCTCCAGCGAGGTGAGGTCGAAAGGCTCTACCTGCATTTCGGGCAGAGTGAGGAAATCGAGTTCCTTGGTACGACGGAGAACTTCGTCGGCAAGAGGTTCCTGCTTGCCTGTTTCCCTAAGGGCGTTCCCCCTGGTTTCCATGGTCCTGTGATCGGAGGAATCGCCGTTCGTGGTAATGACCTCGCGGCTCAGTTCGCTGCAGTGAGCAAAAAGGATTACATCCTTCCGCTTATGGGCGAAGATGCGATGTTTGCCGCTCAGGCGATGTTCACTGGACTCAAAGAGTTCCTTGCATAGTTCTTGGCGCGTTGCGCCCAATCAAAAGAGAGGCCAAGGCCTCTCTTTTTTATTTCGCAATTTTCATTGGAACGTATCTGCTCGACTCAATGGTCTTGATTTCATCAAGCACAGGATCGCTGCGCTCTCTGAATTCTTCGGGAAATGCGCCAAAGATATGGTCATGCACCTCGAGTGCTTTCTGGAAAACGTCTGCAATGTGTCCATAGATCTTTGCGGTCTGGACTTGGTTAATCGCAAGTGCATGTTGTTGGAGTCCTCGCGCTTGAGCAAGTCCACCCTCAAGAATTACAAACTTCAAGCGATTGACGTTTCTTGCACTCATGCGTTCATTCGCGTTCGCAGCACTGCGCATTGCCATATGTGTCTCCTTTACTACATCTGCAGAAGCTCCGAGCACAAGTTTTGCAATCGCAACGGGTTTCACCTCCTCTCCTTTTTCACGCTGCTCCTGCATATATTTCAGCCCAGGATGATATTTGAGTGAGGGCTGATTGAAGATCATGTCTCCAGGGCTCACGATTGTATGCAATTTCTTCGAGACCTCATTGCGACCAGTTGTTACATCGACTGCAATGATAATCGGACGACCGGTTTTTGGTTGCTTGATATCGATGATGAGGTCAGTGCCTTTACAGAGATCATCATATTCCGACGCTCGTATGAATCGTGCATTCGGAATCCAAGCAGGGTTATTCCCGAGCGTAACGGTAATATCCTCAAGCATTGTTGCGATCTTCTTGCGCTCTTTACTGCTCGCAAGTTCTTCGGGGGAGAGCTGTGCTTCTTTGCGTAGTATATTCACTTTTGCGCGTTCCGCTTCTGTTTTGTCTCTCGTGATCTCTTCGATTCGGAAGCAATCAATGTAGTCATCGAGTTCGGTGTTGTTTTTGCTACGAATGTCCTCATATGAAGGAAGTCTAACGACTTCCTTTTCCTCGCATACGTATGCATCTTCCTCACTCGGATTCCCTATTTGTGGAAGTACCTGATGCTCATGCAGTTCATGCTGTGGATTTTCTTCAGGTTGGAAGATTTCTCGACTCATACATTGCATTATATATCAAAATGCAAATGTTGGTAATTTGCATTTAGAAACTTACATCAAAAAACACCCATCGGGTGTTTTTTGATTGTATGTTTAGAATCTTCTGCATTTTAAGGCTGAAGAATTTGGATGAAATTTGTTTTGCTGGAGGCATGTGAACTCTAGTGAGCCGTATGTGTGATACGGTGAACGAGTCACATGTCGAAGCAAAGCAAAGTTCGCCATATTATTCTGCCTTTAAGTCGTTGATGACGTCGTCTACCGCATCCGCATTTGCAGCCTCTGCCGTAGAAGAACCAGCAGATGCTGGACGGCCACCTGCGGGCTCGTTGATCTTGAGATTAACGCGAGCATTGTGCTTCATGCCGACAACGCGCAACAGTGTGCGAATTGCCTTTGCGGTGTTACCCATGCGGCCGATGACACGGCTCATATCTGCGGGATCGACGTCGAGTGTAAGGAGTACACCCATTTCATCCACGACGCGAGTTACTTTAACTCCATCGGGATTTGTGACGATCGACTGGACTATAAATTCGAGAAACTCCTTATCGTTATGTGCTTCAGACATATGATTTTCTGATGTGCTAGCAATTAATCGCGTAGGTAAAAATTACGCTATGGAGTCATTATAGGCTATCACCTACATAACGCAAGTATATGGATGCTTAGTAATGCGCATAACATGGGGATATATCTGCGGGGCAGCAAAATACTAAGCACTACAGGCTTGCTATTCGTAATAAAATTGGTATTCTGTCAAGATGAAAAAGGCCCCCGTCCTGCCGCACGTCAAGAAGACGATTGTCCGCAAGAAAGTCGCTCCCAAGCGTTTCCATATCATTTCGCTCTTTCCTGAAACTATGCAGGGATATTTGAACGATTCTATTGTGGGTCGTGCGCAAGAAAAGAAACTTATCAAGATTGATTACCAGAATCCCCGTGCATTTACGAAAGATAAATTTGCTCGCGTCGACCAGCGTCCGTACGGTGGTGGTCCGGGTATGGTCCTGCAAGCGGAACCGTTCTTGAAAGCAATCGCAAAGGCAAAAGGGAAGCGTGTTGCGAAAACCAAAGTAATTTTCTTTGCACCCGAAGGGACACAATTCACAAATGCCATCGCACGTGATTGGGTGAAAAAGTATGATGAATTTATTTTTATCAGTGGCCGCTACGAGGGAATTGATGCACGCGTGAAGCGTATTTTGCGCCCCGAAGTAGTTACTGTTGGTCCGTATGTGCTCACTGGTGGAGAGTTGCCTGCAATGATCTGTATTGATGCGATGACGAGACAGATACCAGGAGTCTTGGGAGATTTCGCAAGCCTTGAAGAAGAACGCACTGCTTCACCAGATGCGTATACGCGTCCGGATGTTCTTGTTTGGAAGCAGAAGAAGTATAAAGTTCCCGAAGTTTTGAAGACAGGTAATCATCGCTTAATAGAAGAGTGGCGTAAAGAACAGCTCGCCAAGCAGGAAAAATCTATGGAGAAGAATAAAAAATAACCCGACTCAGGATTATTTTTTAAGGGAGATCATCGAAAAGTCGAATAAGATAAGTATCGATTGCACGCTGATCCATGTCATAGAAGTGCATGTTCTTGTTGTGCAGGTCGGTTGCAAGCGCTACTCCTACAAAGCGCCAGTGCCACGGCTCATATTGGTAGCTCGTATTTCCTTTTGGATAAGAAAGGATGAATCCGAACTCATGTGCATGTGCAAGCATCCACTGAAATGCTTTTGTTTCAGCGAATTGAGTATAGCTGAGTCCGAGTTTTTCGGTCGAAATATCGACGGTAGTTCCAAGTTGGTGTTCAGAATAACCTTGGTCTGCGGAGAATTTATTTGCACCTGCGCCATACGTCACTCGGTAGGTTGTCTTCAGTGTGCGCTGCTCGTCGAATGAACGAAATCCCGAAATAATACGTACTGGTGTATTCGTTGCATTTGATGCATCAATCATTGCTTTCAAGAACGGAAGGACTTTTGCATGAATTTCAATGATTTTCTTTGGTTCAACGAGTGCGTCGCTAGGAATTGTATTCAGTGCGGCAGGCTTGTAATTTTCATTCAAAAAATAAATCTTTGAGTATTTCTTCAGAAGCTCAGCATCGGTATTCTGTAGCTTCTGTATTTCCGCAATAGTTTTTCCTATGACACTCACTTGTTGTTCAAAGTCTTGCGACTTCCCGCGTTCATCAGCGAGCGATTTTGTAAGGTCTGCATTTTCTCCTTCCAGGAAAGTAATATATGCATCTTTTTGCTTTACTGCATCTTCAAGGTGCGCAATGCTTTCCCTGTAGTTCATGCTTTGCTTCACGCCTTGGAGTGAGGCAGACTCTTTTTCTGAGTTCACTCGTGCAAGTTCATTTGAGATCTGCATATACTGAAAACCAGCAAAACCAAGTACACCAAAAATAGCTATACCTGCGACCCCAATGAGTGTTTTTA
Source organism: Candidatus Paceibacterota bacterium (assembly GCA_035583355.1). Lineage (NCBI taxonomy): Bacteria > Bacillati > Minisyncoccota > Minisyncoccota bacterium. The sequence goes on from DATEZQ010000006.1 coordinate 29,122, forward strand.
GGAGTGTACTTTTCAAGAACTTAAGTATAACATATTGGCTCGTGCAGGCTTTCTTTTCTGTATGCTGTGGATATATATCTATAATGAGTATGTTATACTAGCAGGGCTAATTGTAACTCATTTACACTAATATTATGCGTCTATCTCGCCACAGCCTCACCTTATTTATTGCAGGAATACTCCTTGCACCACTTTCAAGCTTCGCTGTCGCGGTGAAGCCAGCACAGGTGGAGCAAAAGATAGACCCTGGCACAGTGAAGACATTCACTATGTCAGTAACGAATAACGATAATAGTCAACAGACATTCTATCCCGTAGTGCGTAATGTTACGGGTGTAAATGATCAGAACCAGCCATTATTTGAAAAAACAGATAATGGTCAGCCGCACGACCTGACTCTGTGGCTCCAGTTCGATAAGTCTCCGATTACTGTTGCTCCGAAGCAAACTGCCTCTATTCTCGTGACTGCAGAAATTCCTAAAGATGCTTCGCCGGGATCACATATTGCAGGATTCTTCTTTAGTGATAAGCCAATCATACAGACGAACATTCTCGGTGCATCAGTCGGATTCGATGTTGGGGCAATCGTGCATTTTCAGATTTCTGGTGACTCAGTGACGAAGGCGAATGTGCGCCACTTCTCCACCGATCATTCCATCTATGGCAAGCCGCCAATTGATTTTTCCGTTGCTATAGAGAATGAGGGCAACACACTCGTACGACCGATTGGAATGATTGATATTACGAATATGATGGGAAGAAAGGTCGCAAGCCTTCCTGTGAACGATACTGGTGCTGGTGTATTCCCTAAGACAACACGCGAGTGGAAGGCCACTTGGGCTCCTAATGAAGTAGTGTTTGGAAAGTTCACTGCGCTTGTTGCGCTTGCCGTTGAGACAGAGCAGGGTACTGATACACTCATTCGCCAGGTTGTGTTCTGGGTGCTTCCTACAAATATTATTCTTCCAACATTCTTCGGATTTGGAATCTTCCTGCTTATTTCCTACGTGCTATTGCGTATTTACGTGCGTCGACAAATTGGTGAGGCGAGAAAAGGAAAAACAAATGCAGCTGAGGGCCTCTCGGTGTTTGCATCGGTGTTGATTGCAGTACTCTTGGCTATCATCATTGGATTCTTGGTCATCTTCTTCTACTTTGGGTAGCGCATTTGCGTAGTAAATAAAACATCGGCCCTACAAGGCACGATGTTTTATTTTAAGCGGTGTGCAGCACCCGCTTGCGCAAATGCGCCGTTCCGTTTGCAATATTACGGCATCGGTTATTTTCCGCAATTTGCCTTTGCTTCATTCCGCTCCGCGCTCAATGTATACTTATACACCTCGCTTGCGGCGCTCATTCCAGCAAAGGCAACTTGCGAAAAATCCCTCGCTGTTTCATCGAGTAAAGTATCGAGCAAGGACTAAGTTGCAAACAAAAACTCCATGAGTGTGGAGTTTTTTCAGGCGTGACTTTGGTGGTGGAGGTCGGTGACAAAGGGGCGGTGGGGGATGTGGAGTGGGGTTGGGGTGCCGACGTTTGGGATATCGCGTGCCTTCTTTTTGATACTGAGATGGTCGCGGTGGTGATTGTAGGTATTCACACTTGCCAAAAGTATGAGTGCAAATGCAACGCTGCCAAGAAGTGTATTACGACGCTCCGTTTCTGCAGTTTCTTGTTCTATGCGTAATGCCTCTTCTCGTCGGATAAGGTCTTGTTCCTTTGAGTCAAGCGTCTTTGCGCGTTCCTTGAGCGCGACGGCAAGTGTATTGCTTGGAGTTGGTGCGACACCCGCGCCGACTTGTGATACAGAGGCAACTTGTTCAGCACCAATCATGCGTAGAGAATTGAGTAGAGGCACAAATACAAAAACAGCAAGCGCAGAGAACGCAAAAAGCGCGAGCATGCCGTGTAGTGTGTGCTTGAGCCGCATAGCGACATTATAGCATAATGTGATAAAATAGAGCTACGTCATGCTACGCACATGGTACACACCGCTACTGTTTCTCGGCCTGTTTTTGAGCATGCCTTTTTTTGCGCAAGCAGCGCAACTCAAGCGTGCGAGTGATTTGATTTCGAATTCTGCTCCTGGTGTACCTGCAGTACATGAGGTTACTTTCACTACAACAAATAGTATTCCCGCAGGTGGCGCAGTTACTATTCGTTTTGATGGAACAACCCCATTTGTTTTTGGTTCTGGTTTTGATTATACAAATGTTGATTTTGCTGTTGCAACAAGTGGAGATTACAGTTCATATATTATGGATGCGGCTGCAGATACTGCGACCTCTACGGCAGAATTGCTTGCTCTTGGTGATGGTGCAGTACGTGTGCACCTTGCAAGCGACCCCGCATTTGCTGTGCCTTCGGGTGCACATGTCCGCCTACGTATTGGTGCCGGTGCAACCGCAAACGCAATCGTAAATAGCACAACACTTGGTCCGCAGCGCTATACCATCACAACGCATAATGTGTTCAGTGCACCCATAGATACAGCAATCGGGTTGTTGAGTATCAATGCCCCGATCAGTTTGGGGGCAATTGGAAAGGGGTCCGCAGCGACGCTTACTAATGGCTTGCCGAAGGGTCTCATTCCTGGTGGTACGAAAAAGGTAATGCTATCGTTCAGTTCAAACCTCCCGGCATATTGTCGCTACTCCATGACTCCAGGGGTGGCGTATGATGACATGCCAATTCTCTCTCGCTTCAAGAGTGTAAATTTCAATCGGGATCATTCTTTGATTATTGATACTGAGGATGACAAGAATTACACATACTATATTCGCTGCTTCACGAAGTACGGATTGACTGCAAACGAAGATGACTTTGTGATTTCTTTTGATGTTGGTGTTGTTCCAAAAGAGCATCGATTGCCACCACCGCCTCCGGGTACACAGGAGGGAGACCATACTGGTGGAGGAAATAGCTTGCCACAAAGTGGATTGTATATTTCGGGTAGAACATTTCCCGGCGGATCGGTGCGCATCTTAAAAGATGGAAAGGAATTCAGGACAATGGGTGCAGACGGACAAGGAAATTTTAGCACTACCGAAAGTAGTCTTGACCGTGGAACATATGGATTTAATATTGCTTCGACTGATTCAAGTGGGCTGCGATCTGCAACATATAGTATTACGCTCTACTTGAATGCGCAGACGCAAAACAATATCGGGCCAGTGTATCTTTCACCAACCATTACTGCCCCTTCGTCACGCATAGAGCCGGGAAGTCCCGTTGTTGTATCTGGTCTTGCTATCCCTTCGAATGTCGTGCAAGTGGTCGTGCTCACTGAGCAAGATCCGATGCAGATGCCCCTCGTCATTGCAACGACCACAGCTAATTCTTCTGGAGGGTGGTCGCTGAAGTTACCTACTGAAAATCTACGTAAGGGTACATATAGTCTCCGTGCACAATCACTTATTCCTGGACAGGGAAATTCATTATTCTCGAACGAATTCTTGCTTGGTGTCGGTGAAAAGCCCCAAGGAAATATGAAGAAGCGCGCTGATGTGAATGGCGATGGTAAGGTGAACCTCGCAGACCTTTCAATACTGCTTTTCAATTGGAAGAAGTCGGCGCCTCAGGCGGATGTGAATAGTGATGGTACGGTCAACATCACCGACTTTAGTATTATGCTCTCCGCTTGGACTGGCTAGCGCATTTGCGCAATGAATAAAACATCGGCTCCGCGGAGCACGATATTTTATTTTAAGCGGTGCTTTGCACCCGCTTGCGCAAATGCACCGCTCCGCTTCCGCTATTACGGCGGCGGTCTTTTTGTCGGGATTGTCCTCCTTTCGCTCCGCTCCGCGCTCAATGTATCACTCATACACCTCGCTGGCGGTGCTCGCTCTAAGGAGGGCACTGCCGACAAAAATCCTCGCCGCATTATAGGTTGATATGAGTGCTGTGAATAATTGAATTTTCTCATGACTCATGACTTTAACTCATGACTCGTATCATGGCGAGTTGCATTTAGATTTTTGGAAAAGTACCAAGAGGTGATTGAAAGAAGAAAAATATTATTCTCATCAGTATGAAAAATGTGTTTGCAAATGCAATTACGCACATGTTGTACACATCATGCGGGCGCAAATTGCTTGCACCTATACGCTCGGGACGGTACAATAGGGGTATCGTTATACGTTGTTGGAAAACGCACAACAAAAACACAAACTTATATGAGTTCTTTCTTACAGAAATTAAAAGGACGTGGAGTCGGAGTTACCGACAACCACGAGATCGAGTCGATCGAGCACACGAAGACCGCGGCACCAATCGGTGTTGCGCAGCTTCCTGTTGATGTATGCCAGACTGATACAGAGATCACTATCTTTGCACAAGTCGCAGGTACGGATATCAAGGACCTTGATGTCTCTATTGAAGGTGATAATGACATCGTTACAATTCAAGGCGCATCACTGCGCCCACAGGATCTTATCCAGCGTGCCGATAGTGGTGATGTTCGTATCAAGGTTGGTCGCCGTCGTGATGAAGAGGAACAGCTTGACTACGTACTCGAGGAGTGCGTTTGGGGGAAGTTCTTCCGCCAGATCATTCTTCCACAGGAAGTTGATGCAACTGCAGCACAGGCGAAGATTAAGGATGGTGTACTTGTACTCCATCTCCCGCTCAAGGGCCAGCAGACGAACAAGCTGCGCATGAATATCACTAAGGTTGATTCAGAGTAAGATTATGTTAGGAGGCGTACGTTTACAAATCGTCGCAGTCGTCGCTGGCGCATTTCTATATGCGCCAGCTTTGGCTTTGACTGCGGAAGCTGCGCAGTATCAGTTTTCGCCTACTCCTGTTTCGACTGTAGTGGGTAAGCCCTTTACTGTTACCGTCAATATAAGCAGTGATAAAGCATATAATGCAGGTGGTGCGACATTGAAGTATGATCCGTCAGCACTGAGTGCTTCACGCGTTGCAAAGGATGGTTCTGCATTTTCTATCTGGGCTGTTGAGCCAGCAATTTCAGCGAGTGCGGGCACAGTGACTTTTGAAGGTGGCCACACTGCGCCTATCACTGGTGATAAGAAAGTAGTTCAGGTGACCTTTACTGCAAAGAAAGAAGGCGCGACAAGTATTTCTGTGGACAAAGGTTCAATTCTTGCAGGTGATGGATCCGGTGCGGATATGTATGTTGCTGGTGCTGCGCTTGCAGTGACTGTTGGGCCAGGTGGTTATACTGAACCTACTCCTACGGCAACTCCGGCAGATACTGGAAGTGGAAGTGATGGTGGTTCAAAGACGGATCTTCCAGAAGCTCCTATTGTCACCTCTCTTACGCACCCAAAGGAGGATGTGTATTCTGGGGCACCAACTGCAAAATTCTCTTGGGAGCTTCCCCTTGATGTCACCGTGGTCCGCGCTGAAGTTGACCAATCAACTTCGACCGTACCGAAGCAGTCCTATGATCCCGCTATTGCAGATAAGGAATTCAGAGACTTCAAAGAGGGCGAGAACTATATCCACATTCGCTATAAAAATGGCTCAGGGTGGGGTCCTACGACACATCGCAAATTCATGGTCGATCGTGCTGCTCCTTTGGAATTTACAGTTACTGCAACGGTTCCCGAGAAGGAGAATAATGTAACGCTTGCATTTTCGACTAGCGATGAACTTTCGGGGCTTGCAAGTTATGAGATAGTCCTTGACGGTGGGCAGCCAAAGAAGATCTCTCTTGCAGAGGTAAAGGATGGAAAGTATCCATTGCTTGCTGTTCCAAATGGAAGTCATAGTGCAAAGATTGTCGCATATGATGTCGGAGGAAATAAGCGTGAAGCTGAGGCTGCATTCATGGTGAATGCACCAATCAAGGCAGATGCTCCTGCAGCAGATGCTCAGTCGAATTCAGTTTGGCCAATGGTTGGTATTGCAGCACTCTTTGCGTGTATCGGAGGTCTTATTGGAATCATCTGGTACGAGCGAAATGCGTTTCGCCAGGAGAAATTCATGACCAAGCGTGAGGCTGATGAAGTGCGCGATCGTATTGCTTCAGTTTTCTCAGCACTTCGTGAAGAGGTTGATGAGCAGCTCGCTCGTCTTTATCAGAAGCCGAATCCTTCGGCTGAGGATAGGGAAGTGACAAGGCGCATTCATGAGGCAACAGATCTTTCGGAGGAGTTACTCGCAAAAGAGGCTGAAGATGTGCGAAAACTTTTGGCTCGATAAATATTTAAACAAGACCGATGAGGTCTTGTTTTTATAATTAACTTAATACTCTGGCCATTTGCCAACAAATAACATTCATGTTACTATCGTCGCTGGTTTGTTCTTCATGCGGTGGAACTAGCCAACGTTACGTTCTCTCACCGCTCTACACTGGAGGATGAGTAATGAGATTACTCACCAAGTATGCCATGCTGTGCATGGCCTTTTCGTTCGCGACTTCCGTCGCGCTCTTGGGCGGCAATAAGCCATTCAAGATTACAACCAGGGCTACAAGTGGAGGCAAGATAACTCCACGCGTAGCGAATCCGCATGCGGGTGAAGTAAGGCAATTTGTCATTACCCCAAATGAGGGGTTTCGGGTGGTGAGTGTATCGGGGTGTGGTGCCGGGATCTGGAATCCACTGACCTATACATTTACAACCGCACCGGCATCCGTTGACTGCGAAATTTCCGCACTCTTTCATCAGGGTCCGAATCAGACTCCCTTAGTGAGTGCAGGTGCAGATCAGTCGGTGCAGAGTGGTGGAGATGTTTTGCTCAGCGGCTCTGCATCAGATACTGATGGCGTTGTAGTGAGTGTCCTCTGGAGACAAGCTTCAGGTCCAGCAGTATTGCTCTCAACGCCAGATCAGTCGAGTCTCTCCTTCGTTGCACCCGAAGTTGCAGCTGACTCAATTTGCGTTTTCGAATTTACAGCTACTGATAATGAGGGTGCAGTTTCGAGTGACTCAGTTAGTGTGTCAGTGGCAAGAGCAAATATTGGCTATCCACATAGCCCGATTGTTCTGCGGGGGGATAAGAGTGCAGGTTTTTCTGCGCACGATATGTTATATGGGTCTCTGTATGGTAGTGAAGGGCCTGGAATTTTCTATGCTGACGGAGGTACTGATTTTTTGAAGATTGGTGTAACTGCGGACCCAGATACTGGGTTCGACTACAATGGATCTTTCCTGAGATTTAATCTCGCAGGCATGCCGTCTTTTGTAAAGTCAGTGAAACTGCGTTTGTATGTTCAGCCAAAACCTGATAATGGGTATTGGCCTGCATATGTTACCGCAGATCCTTCCTCGTCTGACTATATTTTCCAGAGGCTTAATTTGCCAGATTCCTCGACGCCTTTCCTGGCTTCGAGTTACATTGGAAGACCAAATCCCTATACACCTTTTCCTTTATTAAATTTCAATCCAAGTGGCGGTTGGCATGAGTTTGATGTTACTCGAGCCTATGTTCATGCGCGACGGTTTTCGAACGGCAGTAGTATTGTTTTTGACGCTGTCTCCAGCTTTGTCGATGAGACTCAAAGTCTCCTATATAATGGCATTGGTGTAAGAGTGCCAATCGTCGCAAACGGACCAAGTAATACAGCGAATACTCCTGAGCTGGTTGTTGAGTTCGAGGAGTTACCAAATCTTTCAAAGATTGAGATAATTGCTCCTTTGCTTGCATATGATGAGGTAGACTGGTCTACACATCTACCGCCAACTACATCAATATTTGGTTCTGATTCTGCAGATGGTGGAAAGCTGGTGGGTGTGGTAAAAAGCTTATATGCTACCGCGAATATTCCGAATGGGGATATCTATGCTGCGGAGGAAGGAGTCGTCAAGTACTTTGAGGATATCCCTAGTACTGATCCGAATGGCCTCGGCTATTCGCAAGTGAAAGTCGTGCTGGAGCATGAGACGCCACTTGGTGTCTTTACTACAACTTACGCGAGATTAAATTCAATACAGTTGGCCCTTCCGAATAATAAGTTTGGTTTAGGAATTGTGGGGATGCATGTTTCCCGGGGTCAATTGATCGGCACAGTCTTTGGTGATGGAGAGGGCACGAAATATAGTTATTTCTTTGGAATCAAGAAAGGCCCATTCGATCAATGGTCATTAAGAGAAACCATTAATCAGAATGATCCTAGTGTAGATGATTTTCAGCTTCGCTATAATTCATATATAAATCCAGATGATACCAGCGTGTTGCTGATGCAGCCATGGCCTGATTGGAATTCATATCCGGCCGAATGGGTACAATAGGATATAAAATTTCTGCCGCACAATGTGCGGCAGTTTTCTAATATATGATACTTACTTGCATTTACTTCCTGTGGATAGGGTGGATGGACAAGCTATAATGGCTTTACTGAGCGGTATTCTCGGAGTTTCTAGCCGTAGTTTTGAGGCGCAAAATATGGCTAAAAATGGTAAAATTGAAGTAATGGCCACGCCCTCTTGGAGGAAATGGTTTTTTCACTGCACACACACAGTTGCTTTTGCATTGCGTGGGCTTTTTACGTTTTGTGTACGATTGTTTCTTGTTTTACTGTCGTTCATTTCTCATGCATTTTTGGTGACCTACAAGCGTTACGAGCGCACACTGCGACCCGTCGTCTCATTGGTGACGCGTGCTTCTCAGGGTTTGCATGCACGTACTCGCGTGATATACAAAAGTGAGATTTTTCAGTTCGCAGCTGAGCTCACGGTGGCTTTGTATACTCTGACGATCTCATTCTATCGAAAACATCGCAAAGCAACTGCGCTTGCGCTCAGTATGCTCGTACTGGCTTTTGTTGGAACTTCTGTTTTCTTTTCTATTTCAGCGCGCGCAGAAAAAGAAGTGCATGCATACATATCCCCATCATTTGTTTCAGGTGAGGGGGTTGAGAATCCTGAGGCTGCAGGTATTCAGGATCTTTCTGTGGATGCACGAGTTGCTGATTTTGCACTTGAATACAGTGCACGTTTTGCATTTGGATCGTACGCAGATACTCCACGAGTAAGTCCGGTGACTAACGATGCAGCAACAACCCCATCTGCTACTTCTTCGTCCGTAGATGCTGCTGCTCCAAGTTCTCCTGTAGACAGCATGCCTGCGACTACAACTACTGTCCTTGTTCCGACTCCAGAGGCACCTTCATCATCAATTATTGATTCGGTGCAGTCAGTTATCCACGATATCTTGCCATCGATTGTTCCCGCACCAGAGGTTGCTCCTCCTGTGACGGAAGTAATTGCACCGGCACCTGTGGACAGTACTGTGTCGGGCGATGCTCCGGCCGCTGGAATTTTCTACTCGACATTTGCGAAGTTTTTTGCACCAAAGAATGCCCTTGCACAAGATGTCCCATCTGCGGTAACTGATATGGCTCCGGCAGCCCCTGAAGCTCCCGCTGCTATTTCTGAAACTCCTCAGGCGCCTGTGAATGCAGAGACAGTTTCTGTCTCGAATGATACTGTCCCCACACCTCCTTCAAATACTGAGACTATTACCGGTGCTGATGTCACACTTACGGGTGAATCTGCCCCATCTACAGATTCTGGAACGTCAGCTGCTCCGCAAGATACGTCTCCAGCTTCCAATACAGAAGTCTCAGTACCAGAAGATCGTGATCCATATAAGGTTGCATCATGTACGCTTTTCGGAAGGACATGTCACTTACTCGTCATGGAGGGTTTTGGTGTTGGTCCCGAGCTTTCAAAATATCCTGTCCGAAATGCGCAACTCATGGTTTCGCTCGCCGGTCGTGCTGCTCCACAAGATACTCCAGATCGTGTCGTCTTTCGAGCGTACCGCAATGGCAAGTGGGTATACCTCGGTGAGCAAACCGTGAATGGTGAGTTTGATAATAGTTCACGTGGCGGATTCCTGACTTTACCACTTGGAATCGGTTCTTGGTCAGAGCTCGCAAATATGACCATTGCAATCGAGTACGTACGTGAAGGAACATCTGACGCATCGTTACTGCTTGATGCGGCGTGGGTTGATGTTGGTTTTGCAGCAGAAGAAGCCCCTGATGATCTCGCACTCCTTTCACCAAATGTGAAGAGCGCGCTTCTGGCTCGTGATGCTGAGATGCGTATACGTGAGCGAGATCACCTAAGTCTTGGTGATGGAACAGTGATCAATTTCACTAATCTTGTTGCACAGACGCCTGGAGCAAAGCTTCGCGTTGCTCTAACGAAAGAACACCACACGGTACTGGGTAGCGGGGAGGAGTATATTGGCGTGACAAATGTAGGGAAGAGTCCTGAGCGCGTACGACTCTCATTCCACTTTCCTGAGGAGGGTGGTCGCGTAAGTGCAATTGCACAGTACTCACACAATGTGCCACATAAGGTGGTTGAGGAGCGTACTGCTCCAATCGCATACCTTTGTGCTAGTGGATGGACACACGCATCAAGCACTGATGAGATTGTTACATCGGAAAGCTATTCTTGTGCGGAAGGGAATGAGGTGCATGTTTGTGCTTCAGTTTCGGAAGACAATACGAGTTGTCTCTCCGAGGTGACTGCAGTAGGTCAGCAGGAGGATACCGTGTATCGTCGCGATTTTGTGCCGAATGCTGTTTTCTCTGGCTCATTCAGGGATGATCAGAATATTTTTGGCCGCGCAATGGATGCTCTCCTTTCGGAGATGCCAAGTGACATTCTCCCAACATCTGTTAGGGAAGTTTCTTATACGAATCCTTTTGATATTGAACCAGGTGCAACACAGTATTTCCGTGTGAACTATGATACGCCGCTCAATACCCGTGGTAGTTTCTATGTTGAAGCAGTTGCTGCAAGTGGCGCATATGGCCTCGGTTCTGCTGAGTTCGACGGGTCTTGGAATTGGCGCATACCCGTAGATGTCTCATTACCATACGCAGAAAATACTAATGAGGTTGCGGTACCAGTGGCGCTCAATAAGATGCCTCTTGAATTCTGGAGTCATGTCCAGCGCAATGGTGCAGATATCCGTTTTTCTGATGAAGAGGGTGTAGTAGAGCTTCCTTACTGGCTTTCTGATTTTAATGCAAGCGAGCGCTCTGGTCTCGTATGGGTACGATTACCACAAGCTGGAGGCATCATGCCGCGCATTTTCCTCTATGCAGGAAATCCTGATGCGGAAAGTGCAAGCAAGCCATGGGCACCGTTTACTACGTCTATTGTTTCTCCACGTGCCGTGCTCATCAGTAAGAGCGGTGAGGAGGCAGACGTGACGATAACTGCGCTTGCTCCACACGTGCGCGTCGTTATTGACGGTCACGATGAGCGTAGTTTGCTTTTCGGGGAAACAGCACTCTTTTCGCATGTGAATAATGCTGCGGTGATACGTGCGACGGGTCCTGTATCCGCAAAAGCACATTCAGTATTTTCTCGCGCAACAGTGGCACCATTTGGGCTTGCGGGTCTTGAGGCTGAGCTTCCAGATCGTACGCTTGAACTCGCAATGATTCCTGCGATAAATGAGGCAGGCGAGGCGCAAGTAGGAAAGCAGTTCATCGACCTTTCTGTGGGCTCAGTTTTCCGCACGCCAGTTGATGGAGCGGTGCGTGCAACCACGTCAGTGCCTACACTTTTCGTTGCAGAAGAAGGTGAAAAGGCAAGTCTGCTTACTCCTGTAGGTGAGAGAATCTCAGGGCAGTTGAGCGGCAGCGCGGTACTTGATGAGCGTCTTGAGTCGGTGAGCGCAGCATGTGATGGAAATCATGTCTTTGGAGCAATCGACACGCGTGGAAGCTTGCTTGCGACGAGTACTTGTGGGGTAACGCTCACGGGGCCTTTTGATGCAGGAACGATTTTGCGCATGTATAGAGATGCGACTGGTGGTACTGTGGGTGCACGATTCTTTGGATCGAATAATTCAATCGATCAGCTCATAGGTCGCGATGCGATTTCGCGATCCGCAGATGCGTATGACGCAGCAACCGCGTTCGGTGAGCCTGAATATGTGCTTCCTGGCGAGCATCGTCTTTTTGATCGACTTGGCGATAAAGAGCGAATGCATGTCAATCGCTTCTTGAGTACGAAACGTGAGTTTTCTGCAGAGGAAGTTCCTACATTTAAATTCCAGTATAAGCCTCAGAGTAGCAGTTTCTTCCGCACACTACGAAAATTTGTTGGTATTGCTCCTTTCACTGTGGATAATGTGGTTGTTGAGCAGTCGGGTAAGTCTCTCGGTATTGCAGCAGAGGTGGAGTATGGAGCAAATAATGAGTGGACGGTGCGCCTTGCGAAGGATGCAAAGATGCGCATTTCTCCTGGGAAGCTCACACTCAAAATGCAGATTCACGAAGGTTCTTCGACATACGAGGATGCCTATGATTTCTACTGGGCACTCCTTGCAGTAAACTTCAATAAAGCAATATATGAAAAGGGTGAGACTGCAGAGATTTCACTTGGCGCTATCTCTGATACCGGAAATACGATCTGTGATGCACGTTTGAAATTGTTCATTACAACACCTGCGAGTACGACTGAGGAAATATCCGTAGCTCGTTCTGGTAAGTGCGACGGCAACAATATTGTAGAGGTTCCTGACTACAGTGCGAAGTACACTCCTATCGATGAAGGTAAGTATATAGTGCGCCTTGTCCGTCTCGATGATGCAGAGAATATTCTTGCTGATGTGCGTGATACATTCCAGGTCGTTCCACATATGACTTATGTTATTGAACGCACTGGACCAACGCGTATCAACCCGACCGGTTTTTATAATATGACGTTGCGCGTGTTCGCACGCGAAGCGTATACAGGGAAGCTCTCCGAGCTTATTCCTGGAGATTTTGAAGTTATTGAGCGTGGCGGTGGTACGCTCGAGTGGGTGGATGATACCCATGCGGTGAAGCGATTAAGTTGGGATGTTGATATGAATGCAGGTGAAGTCTATCAATTCACCTATCGTTTTGATGCACCTGACATTTCACCATACATGTTCTTCTTGGGCCCTGCGACGATTGGAGACGGAGATACCGCATACACTGAACCTCGTTCATGGCAGATCGCATCTGATGCTGCGGGCAAGATGATTATCTACTGGACCGATGCATTCACTGTACCTGTTGGGTGGGAGCTTATGTCCTCGACGACCGCGCCATTCTATAACCGCTGGGTTATGGGTTCTTCGACCTATGGTATTACGGGTGGTGCATCAACACATACACATACGTTCACTACTTCGGTGGGTTCTTCTATTTATACAACAGCAGTGCCTGCAACAGGTGCAAGCACCTTTAATGCGTATAAGGACCATACCCATTCGTTTACTCCAACTTTTGGTGGCGGAAGTAACCTACCCCCATCACTCTCGATGCGCATCTTGCGCTCTCAGACTGCTGGTGAAGTGAATATTCCTGCAGGAGCTGTAGTCTTCTTTGAATCAGTACCTGGTGCGGGGTGGAATACCTTGACTGGTATGGAAGGGTACTACCCTTACGGTCAGAATTCGATTGGCATGGCGACAGGTTCTCCGACACACAGCCATGCGGTTTCGGGCACGCTTGGTGCATCATCGGGTGGACCAACCTATCCCCGTAATACTAATGGTACGAATCCATTTGTTTCGAGTGTTGCACATACGCACACCCTTACTGCAACGGGCACACCAGCACTCTCGAATGATCCCCCATACGTCACCTACCGCATGGCGCAGTCCGTTGCAGCAGGTCCTGTACCAAACGATGCGATTACCATGTGGGATGCCGATCCTGCTGCAGGGTGGGTGAATCTCTCAGTCCCTGGAGGAGTGATGAATAATCGTTTTGTGCGCGTAGATACCTCTTCTGGTGCAACAGGTGGACAAGAGTCTCATGATCATCCCGACCTTTTGGGTATCGGAACGAGCGCGGGTTCAGGTCAAAACCGTGCAAGTATCGCGAGTGGTTCGCTCTTTGGTGCAAACCCTACACACACTCATAGTGTGGATCTTTCGTCGTTCTCTTCAGCTTCAAACCTCCCTCCATTTATTACTGCTATCTTTGCGAAGCGTTCCGTAGGAATTCCAGTATTCGAGCAGATAGACTTCCGTTTCTACGACAATGTGAATGACCTTACGCCAATTGACCCATGGCCAGCAGGTGCAGTCGATGTGAGCGAGAATGTTCCCGTCGACGATGTCACTTATCGTTTCCGACCGGGAAGCATTTTCCGAGTGCGTATGGACCTTGCGGTTTCAAATGCAACTGGAACGGTTGGATCATCTCCACTGAAACTCCAGTATTCTACTGATGGAGTATGCGCATCTGCACTCAATTGGAATGATGTCGGTGCTCCAGGTAGTGCAACACCTATTCGAGGATATGATAATAGTCTTGTGAACGAGGGTGCGTCACTTCCGAGTGCGCTGCTTTCGACAACAACCTCAGGTGTACAGCAGGGATATCGAGAATCAAGTGGTACGGGCAACTTTACGCGTATTGCAGGGATTGGGACACACGCAGAATGGGATTGGGCGCTTGAGGCTGGCCCTACGATGGCGTCATCTTCGCGTTATTGTTTGCGTATGGTTGAGGCGAGTGGGAAAGTTTTTGGTGCATACTCAAGCTTCCCGAGCTTTATGAGCAATAATGCTCCGCAACCACCAGCACTGAAGCTCCCATTTAACCACGCGAAGATTTCTACGACGACGCCAAGTTTTACATTTGCGGCGTCAGATGATGAGTCAAATACTGAGCACTACGAAATTCAGATTGACACGAATCCATTGTTTACCGCACCAACAGTAGATCTTTCAACGACCAACGCTGCGTCGAGTTTTACCAATCTCAACAATCCTACAAATAAGGCGCCATACACAAGTGGCGATACGATTCAGTTTACGGTTCCTCAGAATAAGGCACTGACCAATGGCACGACCTATTGGTGGCGTGTGCGCGCAAAGGACCCTACGGGGAGTACACAGTTTGGTAATTGGTCGAGCGCAAGAGCAATTACAATCGATACGTCACTAACTGCTTCAGCTTGGTTCCAGACGACGGATGCACAGTTTCTTCAGGATGAATATTCAGGAGTGTCGATTTCTGGTAATGCCGTCAGCTATGTGGCAACGGGAACGATTATTTCCCCTGAGCTGATTTTCAACGAAGGCCCAGCAGGTACTGTGTGGGGGAGTCTCGAGTTCACTAAGGATGCTGGCGCAGGTATCGAATTCCAAGTTGAGTATAAGGATTTGAGTGATACGTGGTCACTTGTGCCTGATGCACTTGTTCCTGGGAACTCTGCAGGTCTTTCGACGACAACGTCGCTCAAGTCGATTGACCCACAGAGTTATCCATCGCTTCGCGTACGTGCAAACTTTAGCAATATTGGTACACCGGTGCTTTATGATTGGACGGTGAAATGGGCATTCAAGACGCTTGCTCCAGTAATTACCGCACCATTCAGTCATGCGAGTGTCGCATCTTCTACGTCATTCGTCTTTTCAGCGACGGATCCTTTGGGCTACCCGATTCGTTATTGGTTCTCATATTCTACCGATCCATCATTTGCTGCATCGACGACATGTTTTAGTGATACGCAAACCCCTACTGCTCCTTCCTGTGGTACATTCGTTGACATGACCAGTGGCGGTGCTGCACCTTTCGTTTCAGGTCATACTATTAAGTTCACGCCTGCGACACCACTCTCTAGTGGTACAACTTACTATTACCGCATTGCAGGTTATGGAAATGGAGGTGGTGTGTGGTCATTCTGGTCAGAAGTACGTTCTGTTACCGCGCAAGCTGTAGCGCCGGCTTATTCTACGTGGTTCCAGACGATGCAAGGACAATTCAAGATGGATACACTCTCGGGTACTTACGCAAATGGTGCAAATAGTGTTGCTGTTGCAACAACAAGTGATCGTGTACTCGTGGTGTATGGAAGTGGAAGTAATCCAAATCCAAAATATCGTATTTATGAAAGTGGATCTCTTGGTGCAGAGGGAAATGCACTCTCAATTAGTTCAACATTGCTTTGGGCTTCAGCGAAAGCATCACCGGTGAACGATCAGTTCATTATGGGTACCATGGGTGCAGATCGTGCGATCAGCTTCCAAGTATTTGAGAATGATATTTGGTCACGCATGATTACCATGCCTGCTTCGGGGCCTTCTGCGACACGTCGCAGTTTCGATGTTGCCTACGAGACGCTTAGTGGTCAAGCTGTTGCAGTATCTTGTAATGGTCTTGATGCTTCGTATGTGGTGTTTGACGGCTCAACCTGGGGTACTCCGCAGACACTCAATCTTCCATTTACGACAAACTGTGAGCTTGTGAAGATGGCGACAAGCCCAACGCAGAATCAGATTATTGCATTATTCCGCAATACGGGATCTTCATATACTGCTGAGGTCTGGGATGGTACGCAGTGGGTTGCTGCACGTGAGTTCACTTTTAGTGCAAATGCCGGAGTGACCGAGCCTGCACATGATGCAATGGCTGTTGAATACGAGCGTGCAAGTGGTAAAGCACTCGCGGTTGTGGGAGCGAATAATACGAGAGGATTCCGTTATCGTGTATGGGGTGGAAGTAACTGGACGGGTACTGAAGGTGCGTACACAAACCTCGGTGGCGGTGCAACGATTGCGAAGCTTGCGTGGGGAGTCCTTAAGCGTGATCCTGCAAGTAATGATCTTGAGCTTTGTACAAATTCGCAATATTCTACAACGGACGATGGAGCATATACGGATTATGTGCGTTTTACAAATACTGCTCCGGTCAGCGTAGCGCAAGGTCAGTACTGGCCATATTCCCGCCATGCACAGTCTGTGGGCTGCGCATATGAGACGAAGGTTGGTCGCACCGGAAGATTGATGACCGTATCAGATGAATCATGGAATGACGCAATGGGTTCTACGACGGTAAACCATACTGTTTGGGATGCGCGAAATGTTGCAGGAGGCACTTGGCAATCGGGGTCAACGAGTAATACTAATAAGTTGTGGACGTTTTCTGGTACAACGTATCGTTGGTCGGGAGTTGAGGCGTGGACGACGCTCGTTGAGCGCGCATCAGCCTCGGGCGATATTCTTGCTATGGTACTCTCTCGTTCTCCGACACTGAGCTATGTATTTTCTGTTTGGAACGGATCAACATGG
>DATEZQ010000007.1 GCA_035583355.1 Candidatus Paceibacterota bacterium
CGCAAGAGCGCACTGAATAAGATATATCTGATACTAGGGGGAGCCGAAAAACCGTTCCGGTTTTTGACTCTTGGAACGCTACGCGTGCAAAACCAGAGTCCGGGCCTTGGCACGGCTCACAAAGTAGTTTAAGTGCGGGGCACTTAAACTACTAAGTGGCCGTCGCCACGACTCGCCGACCGTGCACGCGGCTGGATTTATCACGAGCGAAGCTCGGATAAAATCTGCGCCGGGTGACAGTACCCGGCTCCGTCTTTCAAGTCCCGTCTCCGGTCGCAGTGGCAAAAGAAAAAAGAGCTTTCGCTCTTTTTTCTGCCACTGTGCCGGAGGCGGGACTTGAACCCGCACATCTTTCGATACTCGATTTTGAGTCGAGCGCGGCTACCATTACGCCACTCCGGCAATGGGGGCAGTATAGCAAAAAATGATGAAACCGCAATTCCTGTTGCTTGGCTGGTGAAAATACGTATAATCGGTTCAGTGTTACTCGGAGGTCATATGTTATTTCCCCCGCGTTTGTTCGAAGATGCCGACAAGCCGAACACGTCGGCTTATCGATTCTGGGAGCGCGCCGCTGAGGTGGCGTTCACTGTGATCGTGGTCGGTGTCATGTTCATGCTCGATTAGTAAAAGTACGTACTTTGTAAAGGCCGGCAAGTCCGGCCTTTTTGCACCTTTTATGCACAGTGCAAGAAGGTCAAACACCTGCTACAATGCACCCATGTCTGAGTTCGTAAATAACACAATTTTCTGGGTAGAAGTCGAAAAGATCCATCCGAATCCATACCAGCCACGAAAGGAATTTGATGAACGCCATTTGAGTGATCTTGCTGACTCCATTCGTATGTATGGTATCCTCCAGCCACTAACCGTAACTCGTAAGGAGAATATCATAGAGGATGGCGGTATGACCGTCGAGTATGAGCTTATTGCAGGTGAGCGTCGTTTGCGCGCAAGTAAACTTGCAGGGCTTACGCAGGTTCCCGTCCTTATTCAGCAAGGTTTTGTTGACCCGAAGCTCAAGCTTGAACTTGCCATTATTGAGAACCTTCAGCGTGAAGACCTCAATCCTGTTGATCGCGCATTGTCATTCGCACGTCTTGCTAATGAGTTTTCTTTGAAGCATGCGGAGATTGCTAAGAAGGTTGGTAAGAGTCGTGAATATGTCTCAAACAGCCTTCGTCTATTAGCGCTTCCTCAAGATATCATGACTGCGCTCCAGACCGGAAAGATCTCTGAGGGCCACGCACGTCCGCTCCTTATGCTTAATGACAGGCAGGCGGAACAGTCAACACTCTTCAAAGAGATCCTCTGGAAGAAGCTTACGGTGCGTGAGGCGGAACAAGTGGCTCGTCATGTTGCAAAAGAGAAGACTCGAAAGAAAGTGAACATCGATCCAAAGCTGACTCGTATGGAAGCAGAGCTTGAGGAGTCGCTTGGTACTCGGGTGCATATCGAAGCTAAAGAGAAGGGCGGACGCCTTGTCATTGATTTCTTTGCTGCCGAGGATGTGCAAGCACTCATCGATCGTATTAATGCCCGCAATGCGCTCGCAGACGCACGTGCGCTACGCGATGGCATTATGGGTGCAGGGAAGCGCGAGATGGAGAATATCCAAGGTGCAACCCCAATTCGTTTCGAGGCATCACCAGCTCCTACGCCAGCGGTGCTTGAGACAACGGTTATAGCTTCTGCTGCTGCGAGCTATCCTGCATATGGTACATATCAGCGCGATGCCGAATCTCATACACATCCTGAAACTTCAATCCCTCAGGCATTCCATCAGGTTGATGCTCCTGCAGTCGATACGCCGCACTATATTGAGGAGCAGCCTGTATATCCTGTAAGTGATTCGGTATCTGAGGCTATCTCTGAGGTTATTCCACAAGAATTATTTAAGGGTTCAGAAATAGAAGAGCCACTTGATGATCGCAGTTCGCATGAGCAGCGTGCATCACTTGATTCCGATGAAGACCTCTATTCTGTAAGTGGATTCAATATTTAAAAAACACCCAATGGGTGTTTTTTGTTTAGAGAGAAATTTGCTGTGCCGCTAATGCTTGTCTAATATGCCTCTTTGCTAGTGTGGTCTTCGCATAGTCAAGCCATTTTTTAGATGGTTTTGCCGAACGCTTCGTCTCGATATCAACGATATCTCCATAACGTAGTACTGTATCAAGCGAAACAAGCTTTCCATTTACTTTTGCTCCTGCGACATGGTCACCAATGTCAGAGTGGATTGCGTACGCAAAGTCGATAGCGGTAGAGTTGATAGGGAGGTCGACGACATCGCCCTGCGGGGTGAAGGTGAAGACACGATCCTCGAAGAAATCCGTACGCAATGCTTGCATGTAGTCTCCAGACTCAGCAGCTTTTTGGAGCTTGCCGACCTCTTTCACCCAAGCAAACTTCGATGGCAACGACTTTCCTGCCTTTTGTGATTCCTCCTTATAGACGAAGTGTGCTGCGACTCCAAGTGCTGCTTCCTGGTCCATCTCCGGTGTGCGGATCTGAATCTCGAGACAACTTCCATCTCCAGTAAACACTGTGGTGTGGAGTGACTGGTAGCCGTTCGGTTTTGGGAATGCGATGTAGTCCTTGATGCGGCCGGGGAGTGGTCTCCAGATAGAGTGCGCAATCCCAAGTGTACGATAACAATCACCGATATTCGGCACGATGATACGGATAGCGAGAATATCGTAAATGCTGTCGATATTCATGTCATGCTTCAGGAGCTTCTTGTAGAGGCTATACGTACGCTTTGAACGGAATGATCCACGGATATCGGTAATACCATTCTTCGCAAGTTCCATCTGCATCATGCGATACATCTTCTCAATGCGTTGCTCATTGTTTTTGAGATGAGTCGCTACAATGCCCTCTACCTTTTTGTACTCCTCGGGATAAGCATAAGGAAATGCATAGTCTTCAAGAAGACCTTTTATTGATCCGATTGAAAGTCGGTTCGCAATTGGAGCATAGATTTCGAGTGTTTCCAGTGCAATACGTTCACGCTTGTGTTCAGGGACATATTTGAGCGTAGAAACATTATGCAAACGATCCGCAAGCTTGATAATGATCACACGGATATCTTTTGCAGTAGCGATAAGCAATTTGCGGAGTGACTCGACGTGGCGTTCCACTCCACGATACTTGAGTTTTCCAAGCTTTGTAACTCCTTGAATGAGTGCGAGTACTTCAACTCCGAATTCCGAGATAATATCTTCGTCAGTACGCGCTGCATCCTCGATGACATCGTGCAAGAGGCCTGCACAAATGACCTTTGCATCCATACCCATTTCAGCGAGGGTGAGTCCTACTGCAGAGACGTGCACAAAATACGGCGCTCCAGAATAGCGTTTCTGGCCACCGTGTGCAGTCTGTGCATAGTCATACGCGCGAGCGACCAGTCCATGGTCCTCGTTTGTGCGACTGCGCATCACGTCGAGAATTTCAGATAGGGGCGTGATGTGTTCCATGTTCCCAATATACAGCAATATGTCTTTTGTGAGAAGTAAAAATATTGATAGCTAAAATAAAGAAAAAACAGCCTATTCGGCTGCTTTTTCTTTATTTAGCTTGTGAGGATTGTGCATTGGGCACGTCTTTACACTACAGCGCTCAGGAATCGTCTTTGTACCAGTCATCATAAGAGCTCCACAGATGGGGCACTTATTTCCTGTCGGCTTCGTTTTGATGGCATGTTTACAATCAGGATAATTGCTACACGACCAGAAGAATCCGAAACGTCCTTTACGCTCTATCATTTCTCCTTTACCGCAAACGTCACATTTGACGCCACTGCTTTTTACTGGGTTCAGTGTTGGGTCATTCTTGATGTACTTACACTTTGGGTAAGTAGAACAAGCGATGAATTTTCCGAAACGTCCACTGCGCTCGACAAGGTCGCCCTTTTCACATTTTGGGCATTTCTCGCCCGTAGGCTTTGGGCCTTCGATAACTTCGCCTGCTTCAGTGCGTGCACCATCACAAGTAGGGAAGTTCGCACATGAAAGGAACTTTCCTGACTTACTGAGCTTGATAATCATCGGACCATCACACTTTGGACAGTGGATGTTTTCGTCAGCATCTCCGAGGTTTGTCACCTTTGGAATTTTATCCTTCGCCTTAACGGCTTCGTGGAATGCTGTATAAAACTCAGTCATTACAGGCACATATTTGCGTGAACCGTCTGCGAGATCATCAAGCTCTTGCTCCATTTCAGCAGTAAAAGTGTCGCTGATGTATTTTGCAAAGTGCTCCTCGAGGAACGAAGACACAACGTCCCCGGTATCTGTAGGCTTAAGTGACTTGTTTTCCTTTTCGACATATCCGCGGTCGACAATTGTTTTGATGATCGCAGCATAGGTCGACGGTCGTCCAATATCGCGCTTCTCAAGTTCCTTGACGAGTCCTGCCTCAGTATAGCGTCCTGGTGGTTCGGTCTGCTTCTCTTCAACATTAAGCTGCTTAAGCGAAAGCTCATCGCCGACTTTGAGCTCAGGGAGTGTGACCTCCTCGCCCTCTGCATCGGGGTCTGCCATCAGCCATCCCTTAAAGAGCATGATTGCGCCATTCACGGCAAAGTCTGGGAAATCTTTCACGCCAACTCCAGCTGATATCTTGGTACGGAGTACGCGTGCATCAGCCATTTGCGATGCCACTGTGCGCTGCCAGATGAGCCTATAGAGCTTCTGTTGTTCAGGGGTAGTACCACCGGTCTTCTTATGCATGTCCGTAGGGCGAACGGCCTCATGGGCTTCCTGAGCATTCTTTGATTTTGATTTGAATGTGCGAGGGTGAAGGTAGTCCTTTCCCCAGAGTGATTCGATAGTGCTGAAGATCCCGTGCTGCGCCTCCTTCGAAAGATTCGTCGAGTCTGTACGCATATAGGTGATGAGACCTACTTCATAAAGTTTCTGTGCAATCTGCATCGTACGTGAAGGGGAGTACCCGAGTCGTGTGGAAGCGGTTTGCTGGAGTGTCGAGGTAGTGAACGGAGCCTTGGGGCTGCGACTTGCTTCACTTGTTTTAATGTCGCGCACGGTCCAAATCTTTGCCGCCTCACCCTCTTTCCTGATGAATTCCATGCGGTCTTTGTCGCGTGGCTCCTCGCTACAATCGAGCGTAAGTGGAATCTTTTTGGTGGTCGCAACATCAGCAGAAAGTCGCCAGAATGTTTCTGGTATGAATGCGCGAATCTCGCGCTCGCGCTCCATGATGATGCGGAGTGCGGGCGACTGCACGCGACCCGCAGAAAGTCCGTAGCGGACCTTCTTCCAAATGAGGCCAGAGAGATCATAGCCAACAAGGCGATCGAGCACGCGTCGCGCCTCCTGCGCCACCTTAAGGTTCATATCTATAGACTGTGGGTGGCTTGCGGCTTCATTGACTGCAGTGTTTGTGATTTCATGGAACTTGATGCGCTTTGCATCCTTTAGTCCTAGTTCATCGGCAAGGTGCCATGCGATTGCTTCTCCTTCACGGTCGGGGTCGGTTGCGAGGAAGACCGCCTTGGCCTCCTTTGTGAGTGATTTCAATTCTGAGAGAATCTTCTTTTTGTCAGGTGATACTTCGTAGTGTGGCACAAAACCAGCCTCGATATCGATGGCTTTTTTGTTTGATTTAGGAAGGTCGCGCACATGTCCGACAGAAGCGCGTACGATATAATCCGCACCAAGGTATTTCTCAATAGTCTTCGCTTTCGCGGGAGACTCAACGATAACAAGTGTCTTTCCTTTTGCGGACGAGTTGCTCATGGTGTATATCTGTACCACAGAAATATATTTATAGCAAATGTTAGCAATTTTTTCTTACCATTCCCTGAGCATCAATCTTTATCATTCCATTAAGTTCAAGAAGCGTGATCTCGCTATTCAGCGAAGAAGCAGAAAGACCTGAGAGTTGCATCAGTTCGTCTTTGTGCATCGGTTGAGTTATGTGCGCAAAGAGTGGGTGTATTGTTGCATTTGTATCTTCATGTTGGGGAATATTCTTGGTTTGGTCTATACCGATCAGCTTGAGTACCACTGATGCGTTTGTTATGCAGTGTGCTCCTTCTTGGAGAAGAAGATTTGGACCACTTGAAAGAGGGTTGTCTATATTTCCGGGAATTGCACCGAGCGGTACATGGAGTGTTTGTGCTGCGCGCGCAGTAATCATTGTGCCCGAATCAATTGTCGACTCGATGATGATCACAAGGTCAGCGATGCCAGCCATAATGCGATTGCGCACCGGGAATGTCCATGGGGCAGCGGTTTGCGACTCCCATGGAGAGAGTAATGCCCCACCGGCGTCGATGATTTGCTCACTAAGGTGCACATTGGTTTTTGGGTAGCGCACTGCTTTGTTAATCCCCGAGCCAGGAAAGGCGATAGTGTGGAGATGCGCATGAAGTGCCCTTTGGTGGACTAGCGCATCGATACCGAGTGCCATCCCAGAAATAATGGTAATTGGATATCCTTCAAGTCCATCAATAATGGATTTAGTACAGGCAATTCCATAAGACGAAGGTTTGCGCGTACCGACAATCACGATACGCTTATACTCCGGGGGCGGTAATGCTCCTATAATATAGAGTAGTTCTGGAACTTTTACGCGCAGGGGGAAATATGTATTCAAATTAACAGAGTGCATTGCTTGTACTATATCATGCACTATAGTATCTATCTATGTGCATAGCTGTCTCGTCAGCGAGTCGTGAATTGGCCTTTTGTGGGGCTTCTGCTATAGTATAAGGACTATGTTGGACATAAAATTCATTCGCGAGAATACCGATCTTATAAAAGCAGCTGCTCAAAAGAAGCGCATTGATTTCGATGTCGATGCACTTTGCGCACTTGATGATAAGCGTCTCCATGTACTCAAAGAAGTAGAGGCACTTCGTGCAGAGCAGAATGGAGCAAATGCAGCAATCGCCAGTGCAACCGATCAGACAGATCGTACTGCACGTATTGACGCAATGCGTATCGTGAAAGAAAAACTTACTGTAAAAGAGGATGAGCTGAAGCAAGTCATGACCGATTGGCGCTACAGCATGCTCATGGCTCCGAATGTCCCTGACGTCACCGTTCCTGATGGTCTTTCTGATGCAGACAACAAGGAAGTCCATAAGTGGGGAGAGCCAACGAAGTTCGGTTTCCCTGCAAAGAATCATGTTGATCTTATGCTTGCGCACGATATGGCTGACTTTGAGCGCGGCATAAAAGTCGCCGGTTTTCGCGGTTACTATCTCAAGAATGATGGTTTCCTACTCGCAAATGCAGTGTGGCAACTCGCACTCAATCATTGGTTAAAGAAAGGATTTACTCCAATGCTCGTGCCATCACTCGTTCGTCGTGAGACATTGCTCGGTACAGGCTATCTACCTCAAGGCGAGGATGATCTCTACAAGACACAGGATGGAGAATTTCTCGCAGGTACTGGAGAGGTCGCAATGATGGGCTATCATATCGACGAAGTACTGGAGAAGGCAGAGTTTCCAAAGAAGTTTCTTGCGTTCTCTCCTTGCTTCCGAAGAGAGGCCGGAGCTCACGGTAAGGATGTGCGCGGACTTATTCGTGTGCACGAATTCTTCAAGTGGGAGCAAGTTGTGCTCTGTGAAGCAAGTCACGAGGTGTCAGTAAAAATGCATGAGGAGATCAACCGTAACACCGAAGAGCTCATTGAGCTTCTTGGTATTCCATATCACACGGTTGCGAACTGTGGTGGAGACCTCGGCCTTGGTCAAGTGAAGAAGTATGATATTGAGCTTTGGGTTCCAGGAGAAGAGACCTATCGCGAAATTTCATCAGCTTCATATTTCCATGATTTCCAGACGAGGCGTACGAATACCCGATACCGTGATGATGAGGGGAAGCTTCGCTTCGCACACTCACTCAACTGTACTGCGATTCCAACTCCGCGTATTCTTGTTTCTATTGTTGAGAACTATCAGCAGGCAGATGGAACTATCAAGATTCCAGAAGTCCTTAGGCCTTATATGAATAATAGGGAATTCATCGGCAAGTAAGAACGCCCCTTCGGGGACCAGGCGTTCTTGCCTGTAGATGAGCCGCCACCGCGGCACACATCAACTCAATTAGAACCACCATCAAAGCATGGTGGTTCTAATTTTTCAGGTAAGCAAAGCAAAAAACCACGTAATTTACGTGGTTTTTTGCTTATGATATACTGAACACATCATATATGGAACTAGCACTCTACCGAAAATATCGCCCTCAGGAATTCGCTGATGTACGTGGACAAGACGAAATCATTAACGTCTTAAGCCGACAAGCAAAACAGAATGAGATCGCGCATGCATACCTCTTTTACGGGGGCCGAGGAACGGGAAAGACGACAGTTGCCCGAATTTTTGCGAAGTCGGCTGGTGTAGAGGCAGAGGATCTCTACGAAATGGATGCCGCATCGAATCGTACAATCGATGATATGCGTGAACTCCGTGAGGCGGTACGTACAATGCCGTTCTCCTCACCGCGTAAGTGTTACATCATTGACGAGGTGCATATGCTTACAAAGGAGGCATACAATGCACTTCTTAAGACGCTCGAGGAACCGCCCGCACACGTCATGTTTATTCTTGCAACGACGAATCTCGAAAAAGTTCCGCAGACGATCATTTCGCGCTGTCAGGCGTTTGCCTTCAAGCAGCCAATCATGCGTGATCTTGCGCAGTATGTGGTGGATGTCGTTACGAAAGAAGAACTCATGATGGATGTCGCAGCAGCTGAGCTTGTTGCGCTCGCTGGTGATGGGTCCTATCGCGACACGCTCTCTGTGCTTGAAAAAGTACTTACCGTTGCGGAAGGGAAGAAGGCACTCTCAGCGGATGTTGTTGCTCGTATCATTGGTGCTCCACGTCATGAGATTATTAATCGCATTCTCCGTGGTATTGATTCCGGTAATTCTGAGGATGCACTCCTTGCCGTTCGTGATGCTGATATGGAGCATGTTGACATGACATTCTTTATGCGCCTTGTACTCATGAAGTTGCGTGCAGTGCTTCTCTTGCGTTACGCACCACAAATGGAGGCTACAATCGCGGAAGAGTTTTCCCCCGATGATGTTGCGCTTATTCGAATTTTTGCAAATAGTAAGGAAAAGCGCATTAACTCCCACACACTACTTGAGTTTCTGCGTACAGGAGAGTTGTCGAAGGCAGCGATTGTCCCGACACTTCCGATTGAGATCGCAATTATCCGCGCACTTGGAGAAAAATAATCTATGCAGGATAATACATTGCTAGAGGCAATCGGCGTGCTCGGATCTATCATGGTGCTTGGTGCATTTGCTTTGAATAGCTTTGGTGTCGTGGAGAGCTCGTCGACGGTCTATCAGATAATGAATTTGGTAGGCGGTTCTGCATTCGTGTATTACACATTCAAGAAGACCGCTTGGTCATCTCTTGTGGTGAATGTCGCATGGGTGATTATCGCGCTTGTTGCACTTTACCGTATATTTTTCTTGGGTTGATTAAAAGTTTAGCAATGTTATACTCAAAAACATGTTCAAAGAATTTTTAATGAAGAAGCTCTTGCAGAGCAAGATGGGAAATATTCCTAAGGATCAGCAGGAGAAGATCATCAATGTTGTGGTGAAGAATCCAAAGCTTTTTGAAGAGATCGCAATGAAGATCAAGGCAAAAACTGATGGTGGAATGGATCAGAATAAGGCGACGATGATTGTGATGATGGAGTACAAGGATCAGGTCCAAAAACTTATGGCATCCTAAAACCGCATATTTTGGCGCATCTTGCCATGCTTCGGCATGCGACTCGCTCACCGTAGAACACCTACGGCTCGCTAGAGTTCGCATGCCTCCAGCAAGGCTACCTGCATCCAAAATCTGTGGTTTTTTGTTTTTGCGATAAACTTCAATGCAAGGCAAATTCATCCAAATTCAGAAGTTTTTTTGTTTTAATGATAGATTATGAAACCTGCAAATGCCTTTCAATCTTGATATATTTAAAATTTTAAATCAAGAATAATAATGCGGAAAATTGTAGGTAGGATATAATACATATATGTTTATTGATCCAAAAGAAGTAATCGCGCAGCTTCCTCTTTCGGGAACTGAGATTGCTATCGATCTCGGTGCAGGGAGTGGGGTATATACCCTTGAACTGGCAAAAATTCTTGCTGATGGTGGGGGGAAGGTATATGCCGTAGATGTGCAGCAAGATATGCTTACCCGGCTCGCACATACGGTTAGTGATGAGCACCTGTCGAATGTCGCTTTTGTACATGCTGATATTGAGCAGCAAGGTGGCGTACATTTAGCAGATGGTATGGCTGACTTGGTGGTCATTTCAAACACATTGTATTGTACCGAGCATCGTGATGTAGTGCTTCTGGAGGCGGCAAGGTTGTTGCGCCCAAGAGGTCATTTGCTGCTCATCGACTGGAGTGGTCCTTACAAAGGAATGGGGCCAGAAGCAGCACAGGTAGTTTCAAAGCAGCTCGGTGCTGAACTTGCAAAAAAGGCCGGATTTGATGTACAGCTCGAGCTTTCGGGCGGTGATCATCACTGGGTGCTTTTGTGTGTACATTCTCCATCTTCTGGAGCGTCAAAGCGATTTGCCGTCTAGTCCTCTAGCCATATATTCTCATTCACTAGAGTGAATACGATCAATTTCGTGTTCACTTTTTGTGTTATACTTATGTATAATATGAAATTCGATTTTCAGAACATTTTCTTGGGAGTACTCGCAATTGCTATCGTTGTGGCGATATATATTTTCTCTCAGGGTACTAGCGATTCGAGTAAGGCGGACCAGGTGGTGAAGGTCACTATCTGGGGCGATATTGATCCAGTGAATGGTTTGCGCGATGCAATTAGTGATTTCAATCAAATTCACCGAAAGGATTTCAATATTACCTATGTGTACAAGAAGGAAGATGCATTCGATCGTAATTTCATCGAGGCAATAGCTGATAATAAGGCTCCTGATTTGATTTTCCTTTCTAATAGCAAGGTGTTGAGGCTTGAAAGCAAGCTCCAGCCAATAGCGTATACGCAGCTTCCCATTCCAACTTTCCAGCAGCGGTATGTAGATTCAGCAAAAGCATTCCTTGCACCTACAGGAGTGCTTGGTGTTCCACTTGTACTCGATCCTATGGTGCTCTACTGGAATAGAGACCTTTTCACTAATGCGAATATTATTAATCCACCAAAGTACTGGGATGAGGTGCTTGCAATGCAGCCGAAGCTCACGAAGCGCACTGCTGTCGATGGTACATTTGACTATTCCGCTATTGCAATGGGTGAGTATGGAAATATCACCCATGCAAAAGACATTATTGCAGCAATGCTGATGCAGGTTGGAGTTCCGCTCGTATATCGTAGCGAAGCAGGACAGACGGTAGTGTCTGTCGATAGTGAAATTAAGACCACTGGTGAGCCTCCTGTTGATTCAGCCCTTCGTTTCTATATGGATTTCGCAAATCCCAATAAGACACTCTATAGTTGGAACCGCACTCTGCCTGCATCCCGTGATGTATTTCTTGCAGATAAGCTTGCGATGTACATTGGACGAGCAAGTGATTACAAGATTATCAAGGACAAGAATCCACATTTGAATTTTGGCCTTTCGCAGCTTCCACAGATGCGCACAGTGCGAACAGAGTCCACGGGTGCAGAGGTATATGCACTTGCTGTCGTGAAGTCGGGATTGCAGCGCACAAATGCATTCAATGCACTCCTTGCAATCGTCGGTGATGCTGATTTCATTACGAAGTGGTCTAAGATTTCACTTCTCCCTCCTGCGCGACGCGATTTGCTTGCAAAGCAGCAAACCGACGCGATCCAGCCATATTTCTATGATGCCGCACTGCGTTCGCGCTCATGGCTTGACCCAGAAGTAAATCAGTCTGGCACCGCATTTAGTGACATGGTTGAGGGTCTATCTTCTGGCCGTTTCCCAGTCCCTGATCGTGGAGCGAATTTCTTGAGACAGGAGTTAACCGCAATTATTGGACGACTTGGAAAATAACTATGACAAAAAGAACCCTACTGATTTCTCTGTTGTTTCTTCTCCCTGTCTTTGTAACAGCGCAAGGTAAAACTGCTTCGGGGATGGTTCCCTGTGGTTATTCAGTCAACGGGGAACCCGTCGCTGATGCTCAGCAGTGCGATTTCATTGATCTAATGAATCTCATTCAATCAACCTTGAATTTTGTTATCTATCAACTCGCAACACCAATTGCAGTCCTGATGTTTGCATATGCGGGAGCAAAGCTAGTATGGAGTGGTGGCGACACGGGTGCTGAAAAGTCAGCGCGAGCTATTTTCAAAAATACCCTCATCGGGTACGCTGTCATGCTTTCCGCATTTCTCATCGTAAAGCTCGTCTTTAGTTTGCTCTTCCCAG
This sequence comes from Candidatus Paceibacterota bacterium, assembly GCA_035583355.1. NCBI lineage: Bacteria > Bacillati > Minisyncoccota > Minisyncoccota bacterium. The sequence continues at coordinate 12,372 of DATEZQ010000007.1, forward strand.
ATAACTTCTCTCTACTTGGATAATATGAGACGTTATATTTTGCCTCTACTTATTGCTCTTCCTCTTGTTGCATTTGCTCAAGTGAAGTTGCAGAACCCTGCGCCGGGTACTGGTCTTACGATGTGGGACTTCATTGATTTTCTTTTAGTGGTCTCTCGATGGGTTGTTGTGCCTACAATTGCAATTGTCATCATTTATTCTGGTTTTGAGATGGCAACTGCAAAGGGTGATTCTGCTCAGATTAAAACAGCAAAAGAACGCCTTCTGGGTGCTATTATCGCCGCAGCAGTCGTCTTTTCAGCTGAAACCATCATTTTCATTGCTCGCGGTACGGCAGAGAATATTCTTGGTAACTAAACACACCGTTGGTGTGTTTTTGTTCTATATGCCCTCGTGTGTTCGTATACAGAAAGATAATGCAGTTATGACATTTCCTGATACAATACAGCAATGAACATTCGTGCCGCATTGTATGCTTGGAGGGATAGTGAAGCAAGAGCGAAAAATATCGAAAGTTTTCGAGTTTTTCCTAATGCGACACTCGATGCAATTGTCTCTGCTCTCCCACGCACGAGGGATGAGTTGCTAGAGATAAAGGGTATTAAAGAAGCAAAATTTAATCTTTATGGGAAGGCAATATTAAATGTGATCGCGGAGTGCATCAGCGCACCGAAGGAACAACCGAGAGACCCTCAATCTTTTGTATCGATGAATGGGGTGATGAATGGTACAAATGGCCCAATGGAGCGTCCCTCCTATAGTATCAGTCAGTTTCTCGATATTCTTAACAGAGAACTATTTCGAATTAATGCGAGAGTGCGTGGTGAGATCGTAAGTGTACAGGAGCGGGGAAACGCCCTGTATTTCACGATAAAGGATACAGAGGCTGAGGCAGTGTTAAATGTATTTATGTGGACTTCAGATTATCACCTCTCGGGGGTTGAGATTGTCCCTGGTCTCGAAGTCATTGTCGAAGGCCGCGTCGAGATTTATAAGCCCTCTGGAAGGCTGTCACTCCGCGCGCAGACAATCGAGCTTGTTGGTGAAGGTGCATTAAAGAAGGCGTACGACGCGTTGCGCAAAAAACTTGAACTCGAAGGCCTTTTTGCAGCATCAAGAAAGCGTGTGATTGCAGACTTTCCACAGCGCATTGGTGTGATTACTTCAAAACAAGGAGCAGTCATTCATGATTTTCTCAACAACCTTGGTAAGTTTGGTTTTCAGGTACGCTTTCTCGATGCGCGTGTCGAGGGAGTGCTCGCAGTCAAGGATATCTATAGAGCCATCGCTCGGATGAAGAGTGAGGATATTGATGCACTAGTGATCATTCGAGGAGGCGGATCATTGGAGAGCTTGCAGGCATTCAATAATGAATACGTTGTACGTGCAATCGCTGAATTTCCAAAACCGGTTATTTGTGCAATTGGACACGACAAAGATGTGCCTCTTGCACAGCTGGTGGCTGATTATGCACCAAGCACGCCAACTGCATGCACAACCCTGCTCAACAGCTCGTGGCTTTCCGCAGATATTTCAATTACCACAGTGGAACAGTCGATGTTTGCCCTGTATACAAATGCCTTGCAACGTAAGTCTATGGAAGTCATGAAGGCACATCGTTATTTCGAGCATGCATTTTTGAATATAAAAACATCACTCACTGGGGCAATGGATGGATTTCTGCAGGTTCTTCCACTTTACAAACGAGCGCTGGGGGAGCGCAGGCAGACAGTGATGGGAGTGGGAGAGGATTCCGTACGAAATTTTAGAAGGACTATGGAACAGATAAAAGAAAAGCTTGCGCGCTTCAGCGCTTTACTCGACGCACATGATCCAATGAGACAGTTGCGCCTCGGATACAGCATTCTCCGTTCTACACAGGGAATACTTCGAAGCGTTCACAGTATACATGAGGGTGATACAATAGGAGCATTGCTTGTCGACGGCACAATTTCAGCAAAGGTAACTCGAATAGAAAAACATGACTAAGAAAAATCAAAATACGAATTCAGATAAAGATCTGAATGTAGCAATCTCAGAACTTCGAGAGATTGCTCAATGGTTTGAATCACAAGAGGAGGTCGACGTTGAACTTGGACTCCTTAAGATCAAGCAGGGAGCAGTGCTTATCAAGGAGTGCAGGGCGCGTTTAAAGAATCTTGAGAATTCATTTGAAGAAGTACGCAAAGAACTCGATGCTGAAGAATAAAATCATATCAACAGGGGCGGTATTTTGGAGCACACTGCTATTTGTGTTTCCTATTTTTGTGCATGCGGCAGAGTTTCCGAACTATGCTGTACAGGCTATTCTCGGGAGAGATGGCTTGCTCGGCGTTGAAGAGCATTTTACATTTGATTTCGGCGTAGATGGCAATCACGGTGTAATAAGGGAAATCCCGCTCCTTTCAGGTGGAAAAAGCGGCGCCCCCATCACATTTCATATGCTGTCCGTTGCGAATAAGGCTGGATTGCCATACAAGTTTGATGCCTCAAGTGGCGGAAATGTCGCGCTTGTTCGCATTGGTGACAAGGATGTGATACTTAAAGGACCTCATTATTATGATTTTAGGTATACACTCAATGGCCTCGCGACGAATACAGGATTACGATGGCAAATCACTACTCCCGTAAAGGAGGTAATGAAGAAATTCCAGGCAGATATATATTTTTCAATACCTGTTCCTCCTGTCACTGCTACGGGTACATGTAGCTTTACTCCAGGGAGGACGAGTGGTGGTTGTCTCCTTAAGCCCCTCATTAAGGATGACAAGCTCTATGGATTTCGTCTAAATATAGATAATCTTACAAAGGACGGTGTCGTTGTCGAAATTTCATACCCTCGCGGGCTTGTTGAACTCCCTGCAGTCACTACGAGAGATACACCAAGAGCGTTGCCGCAGTATATGTGGTACATCCTCGCAACTCTTGTGTTCACCGTCTTGCTTGCTGCTCTATTATGGAAGAATCGAAAGTATATTGCTGATTGGAGGGCTGAGCGGAAGAAGCCGGTACTCTTTCCCGATGCCTATTCATATCTCACCCGCGCAGTTGCTGGCCACGGATATATTTCGAAGAAAGATATTATTGCTGCAATTACTGATTTGACTGCACGAGGTTACCTCACACTTTCTCCGATACCACATCCCGTAGGTGAGTATGAATTCATCGACTATGCACTTCAAGTTCCTGTACTCGAGCTTCCTGCTGGTGCTGAAGGTGCACTCCTTAGTGTGATTATGGAAAGCTCAGGAATTGCCTCGCTTGATGATTGGCTTACAAAGGATTTTGCGCAACATCGTGAAAATATTGAAGAAGCTGCGCGATCTGAAATTGAAGGTATTGTGCTATTACGCTCTGATGAACCTCTTCCAGATCTTCCTGGATTCAAGAGCGAGCGTTATGAAGAATAGTAAAATGGACACTACTTTAGGGTAGTGTCCATTTTTAGATTCCGAGTGTATTTACACCACTTAGGCTACCGAGTACGGTAGGGAGTAATACGATGATTCCAATGAGGGGTAATATGAAGACAATAATAGTGATCCAGAACGTCAGACGCCTCGCGCGCGCACTGCGTCTTGCTTCTTCAACAAGGAAATCAATTTTTTGTTCCATGAGTGTGAGCTGTGTCTCGTCTCTATGTGGTGTGGGTACATCTGATTCCATAATCTCTAGTATAGCATATGGTGACCTGGCTCGTCTGTAGTAGGACTATTGATGGTATTTCAGAGTATATTGAAGAATAGGACAACAATTATGGGCTAGTTTTTAGTGACACATTATGCTATGCTATGCGCACAAAGTATGGATAATAGTCAAAATGTAGAAGGCGAGGAGAGCAAGGTAGATATTGGTGCAGGCATCGAAATATTGCCACCTACCGAAGACTCTGATGATGTGGAATTTGAGAGTTACAACGATGATATTTCACCATCGGGAATACTTTCCCCCCAAGATAAAATAAAAAGACTTCGCGAAAAACTCGCCGAGGCACAACGCGCAAAGCAAGAGTACCTTGATGGCTGGCAGAGGCTCAAGGCAGATTATATTAATCTCAAAAAGCGCTCCGAGGAAGAGAAATCTGAATTGGGTAATTATGTGCGTGAAAGCGTAGTTGCTGATCTCATTCCCGTTCTCGAGAGTTTTGATATGGCGTTTGCGAACAAGGATGCATGGGAAAAAGTTGACCCAAACTGGCGTATGGGTGTTGAGTATATCCATAAGCAATTCATGGAGACATTACAAAACTATGGTCTCTCTGAGGTGAGCCCGCTTGGTGAAGTATTTGATCCGCAGCATTCAACCGCAATTGGTAATGTGCATACTGATGATCAGAATCTCGATCATAAGGTTGCTGAAGTGGTACAAAAAGGATACAAGATGGGTGATCGCCTTATTAAGTCTCCAAAAGTAAAAGTATACGTTACTCAAAATTAAAACCGGCATTGCCGGTTTTAATTTATTAAACGCGAGACGAAACTATTGCATGCGATGTGCTATATCCAGAAAAATAATTGCACCTTCATTCGCGATAACAACTGCCTGGTATTCATAGTTGATAGTCAGTGACGACAGTCCTCGCAATCGTCCTTCAAGCGGATAAACATGAAGTGGTTCACGAGCTTGCGGGTGAAGTAAGTGTTCAATGGATTTTATGATATCGTCGATGACATGCTTTGGTAGTTTCTTTGCAGTGCGCAGGAAACGCACGGTATAGAGCATGTGCATGATTATTCAGGAAGTTTATCGAGTAGGGCGCGAAGATCGCCTTGCACAACCCTTCCTTCGCGTATGTCAGACTCTGCCTCACGCAGCCTTGTGAACGCACGCTCCTCACGCAAACGACGAAGTGCTTGCCTGATAACCTGTGTTTTTGTCTCAGCATTTCCTTCACGGATTTCTTCTTCGACAAAATTATAGAGATCTGATTCAAGGGGTACTGTGATAATTGGCATATAATATAATATATTAATATATTATAGTATTGCATAAATTTAATTTTTTGCAATAATGGTCCCATACAGAAAAAGGAGAGGATTTGGCAAAATAGCCATATTTATCCTTATGATTTACAAATAATTATTTCATATTATGGCAAAAATTCTTGGAATCGATCTCGGTACAACAAACTCAGCATTTGCAATTGTTGAGGGTGGCGAGCCACGTATCGTTGAAAACGCTGAAGGAACACGCACGACGCCTTCTATCATTGCACTTTCAAAGACAGGGGAGCGTGTTGTTGGACTTCCAGCGAAGCGTCAGGCGGTTACAAACCCTCAGAATACGATCTATCAGATCAAGCGTTTCATCGGCCACTCTTTTGACGAGCCTGCAACACAGAAAGATAAGACTATGGTTCCTTTCGAGATGCGCAAGGCATCCAATGGTGGAATCGAGGTAAAAATGGGAAATGACTGGCATACCCCAGAAGCAATTTCTGCAATGCTCATTCAGAAAATGAAGGCAGATGCAGAGGCGAAGATCGGTGAAAAGATCACTGAGGCAGTCATTACTGTTCCTGCATACTTCAACGATGCACAGCGCCAGGCTACGCGTGATGCAGGAAAGATCGCAGGACTTGACGTGAAGCGCATCATTAATGAGCCGACCGCAGCCGCACTTGCTTATGGCTTCAACAAGAAGAAGAATGAAAAGATTGCAGTCTTTGACTTTGGAGGAGGTACATTTGACATATCAGTGCTCGAAGTTGGTGAGGATGTTATCGAAGTGAAGTCTACCGATGGTGATGCACACTTGGGAGGAAAGGATATTGATCAGCGCATTATTACGTTCCTTGCTGAGGAATTCAAGAAGGAGTCTGGTATCGATGTGCGCAATGATGCACTCGCAAAGCAGCGTCTTGATGAAGCAGCAGAGAAGGCAAAGATTGAACTTTCAACTGCCGTTGAGACGGAAGTGAATCTCCCATTCATTACCTCTGATGCGAATGGGCCACGCCATCTTGTCATAAAGATGTCTCGCTCGAAGCTCGAAGAGCTCTCAGCGGAATTCATTGAGCGTGCAATGGTAATCACAAAGCGAGCGATTGCTGCTGCACCATTCCCAATGAGCGACATCCATGAAATCGTCATGGTTGGAGGTCAGACGCGCATGCCCGCAATCCAAAAAGCCGTAGAAGAGTTTTTTGGCAAGAAGATCAACATGTCCGTCAACCCGGACGAAGTCGTTGCGGTCGGTGCTGCAATTCAGGGAGGAATCCTCCAGGGAGATGTGCACGACGTCCTTCTTCTTGATGTGATCCCACTCTCTCTCGGACTTGAGACGCTAGGGAATATTGCTACAAAGCTTATCGAGAAAAACACGACCATTCCTGCAAGTAAGTCACAGGTATTTTCGACAGCGGCTGATAATCAGACCTCTGTTGAGATCCATATCGTTCAGGGTGAGCGTCCAATGGCAGCTGATAACAAGACACTTGGTCGTTTCATTCTTGATGGTATTCCACCGTCACCTCGTGGTATTCCTCAGATTGAAGTCACGTTTGATGTGAACGTTGACGGTATTCTCAACGTGAAGGCAAAGGATAAGACTTCAGGCAAGGAACAAACGATTCGAATTGAATCACGCTCTACACTCTCTGACGCCGACATTGAGCGTATGACTAAGGAAGCAGAGCTTCATGCGGATGAGGACAAGAAGAAGCGTGAGGCTGTTGAGGTGAAGAACACCGCAGAGTCTGTACTTTATACAGCAGAGAAGTCACTCAAGGACAATGAAGGCAAAGTTCCTGAGGATATCAAGAAGACCGTCGAAGAAAAAATCACTGCACTTAAGGCAGTGAAGGATGGAACTGATATGGAGGCACTCAAGAAGGCTACCGAAGAGCTCGGCCATGCTATGAGCGCAATCGGTGAGGCAATGGCAAAGCAGCAGTCAACCGAAGACGCGGGAACAACCCCAAAGGAAGACGGTGCAGCCGGAGCAGACAACGTTCGTGATATCTAATGATAAAACACGCCCATTGGGCGTGTTTGTCATTTGTGTTGAGTTCCGTTGATCACGGAAGTGTATTCCAAGATCTCCATGATCTTGTCCCGCTCTTTGTGTTCCGCTATCGTTGCATTTCTTTTGCAGCATGGACATGCAATAGCACTTTGGATCATGCTTTTGCGAACCCAACCAGAGATGGGTTCGCTGTGCGGCCCCCGGGATGCTGATTCGCTATATTCCTCTCCCCAAATGAATTTCCATTCTGGGGCAGGGGATGAAGTTCTGCAGTAGGCACAGGTGATCGTGCGCTGTTCTGCTTCACGTTCAAAGCTGTTTTGGAGCGCCGCTAATGCGAGGTCTCTTTTTGTATTGAGTTTTTCGAGACGCACATTATGACGAGCGATGACAACATTGCGTCGTTCCTTAAAACCCATGTCCGCACCCCTTTAGTCGGATCACTTCATACACAGCGCACCTTCCTTGATCCACGAGTATGCAACCGTGCCGTCCTGAAAGACAACGAGTTGTCGCACGAAATCTTTCTCGGGGTCGTGTCTTGTAACGTAGTCAGTCAGGCGTAGGATGCTTCCATCGTAGTCAAAGACGCCACCACCCCAAACGTGCCCGTGACAGAGCTTCGTATATCTTGTAAGCCATGCTCGTATATCATTCATTCCTTCTTCGCTGGGCGTGAAGACATTGGGTGTCCCATCAGGGTCTGCGACCGGCCACGAGGTGATATTGGTAATATCGCACCACTCAATAAGATAACGAACACTGCGCTCATAAGCGAGGGCGTTGTCGACTTCTCCCTTGCGAAGAAGTAGGGTTGCTCGGACACCTATGCCATATTTTCTGACATTAGCGACAATACTCGTGAACTCAGGATACTCCTCGAGTCCATACGCACGTGCCTGCTTTCCGCGGTTAACAGAGTGTATCGATAGTGCAATATTCGTGAGGCCGAGCTCTCTCCACAACGGCAGCCAGGTCTCACAGAAGGAAGAGTCTCCTAGGAGGATTCCATTTGTGAATAAATTCACATTGGGGAAGTATGCGCCATGGTTTGCGCACTTAGCGTAGACGCGAAGCGCTTCAGTGACATCTTCCGGGCTCATCGTGGGCTCACCACTTGAGGTGAGTGAGAGTGACCACCCTCCGTGACGCGCGGAAAGCTTGATTGCTGACTCAAGGTTTTTAAGGAATGCAGGGTCTGTGTTCTTCGCGTCAGGACGAAGATATTTGCCGGCGCAAAATGCGCAATTTCCATTACATACTCCCTTTCCGACGAGTGCGGAAACGCTGTAGATCTTCTCGATGCAAGCCATGATGTACTCCTTTTTGAATGTGCTGCTCTGGTCAAAGCGTAGCACTGTATCGCACCAAAGCGTAGGTGTATAAGTACTAAGAAAACACATTCCGCGCAACTGATAGGGCAAGGCGTTGACATATTTATATAAAGAAATAAGATAAAAGTACTATATATTGATATGAATTGTATATATTGCAAATATCCCGATACGAGAGTGGTAAATACACGAGCGCACACACCCGGTGTTGTTTGGCGCAGACGACAGTGTGTTCAGTGCGATATGAAGTTCACTACAGAAGAAACCGCTGAAGGTAATAATCTTTTTGTTGAGAAACGAAATGGCAAGCGACAGCGTTTTATTTATGAGAAACTATTCACATCGCTTGTGTATGCTTTCGAAAAAGGAAAAGGGAGTGATCACGGTGATCAGGCCCTACTTGCAAAGAAAGTAGTCGGAGAGCTTATTGCGCACTTGATGGAAAAAAATAGAAAAGATATTACAACAGGGCTACTTATTACGTTATGCTACGATACCCTCTTTCGTGACTATCCTCATGCCGCAGAGCGCTATATGCATTATTCACTCTATCGTGAAAAAATGTGCGCACCGATTCGTGCACGAATTGAACGTTCTAATAGGAAAAAATGATCCGTTCTTCGCATATTACATGAGAAGTGTAATTCATTGATTTTTATTGAAAAATACATATAATACGCATACAAATATCTAATTATGTCAAAGGATTACTATTCAACATTGGGAGTCGAAAAGAGTGCATCAAAGGAAGAAATAAAGAAGGCATTCTATAAACTTGCCCATCAATATCATCCTGACAAGAAGACTGGAGATGAAGCGAAGTTTAAAGAAGTGAACGAGGCTTACCAGGTGCTTTCGGATGACGAAAAGCGTGGGCGCTACGATCAGTATGGTAGTGCAGATGCAAATCCTGGCTTTAATGGAGCAGGAGGTTTTGGTGGATTTGACTTTTCCGGATTTCAGCAGGGAGGCTTTGATATGGGAGACATCTTTGGTGATATGTTCGGAGGTGGTGGTCGCCGCCAGCGCACACCGCAAGGTCGCGATATCCAAATTGATGTACAAATGAGTTTTGCAGAGGCAGTATACGGAGTGACGAAGACTACTCGGTTGCGTAAGCATGCCACATGTCTCACATGTGATGGTTCGGGTGCAAAACCAGGAACAAAGCAGAAGACCTGTAGTACTTGTGGAGGTAAAGGTAAAACGATTCACATCCAGCAGACGATCCTCGGAGCAATTCAGTCACAGTCAATTTGCCGTGATTGTGATGGTAATGGAAAGATTCCTGAAGAGAAGTGTAAGGATTGTGCCGGAGAAGGTGTAGTGAAGCGTGAAGAGGAAATAGTAATTCCAATACCAGGAGGAGTGCGTGATGGTGAGACATTGCGCATGTCGGGTCGAGGTGAGGCAGTACCTCATGGGGTTCCGGGAGATTTGTATATTACGATTCATGTGCAGCCCCATAAGGTTTGGAGGAGAGAGGATGATGATCTCGTTGCTGAGCTTTCTATAAAACTTACAGAGGCTGTTCTTGGAACACAAAAGGAATTACCATCTGTGAAGGGTGAGATGCTTACGATTGATGTCCCAGAGCGCACTGCACCAGGAACGATTCTTCGTATGCGCGAAAAAGGAATTCCCCATGTACGTCGAGGGGGTAAGGCTGGTGACTTATTGATCAAAGTCACATTTGCGCAGCCCGCAAAGCCAAGTAAGAAAGCAAAAGAGTTACTCAAAGATCTCGAGAAGGAAGGATTCTAAATCAATGTGATAGGTAATAGGTTATGGGTTATAGGGAAATACATGATGCGATACGCATCGTGTATTTTTTTAATTGTCTATGGCCGAAAACCTATGACCTCTCACCTGCATTTGCATACTTCATGTTATAATATTGCACATGGGAATATTTACGCGAGGAATGATCGGCGTACTTGCACTACAAATGATGATAGGCGCGATGATTTTTTTCGTCACACGCGACCAAAATATTCGCTTACTTTCGATGTCATTTTTGTTGACGATGCCAATCATTATTCGCTTAGTACAGCGTACGCTCGCGCAGACGATGAATGACGAACGAAGACTTCGTGATCTTTCTCGCAGTCTCTCAAATAAAAATTGGGAACTCGCGCGTAGTAATGAACAGTTGCGCATTGCGAGTGAACATAAGAGTGAGTTTATGTCTATTGCGTCACACCAACTTCGCACGCCGCTAACAGCACTTACTGGCTATCTTTCGATGATCCTCGAGCAGGCATATGGTCACGTACCAATAGAGCTTAATATGCCGATTGCTCGCGCACATCAGTCATCTGTTCGGTTAACAAATCTCGTGAATGAATTGCTCCGTATCACTCGAATTGAGCAGAATGATCTCGTGTATGATATTACACCTGTTGATGTGGTGAATTTGGTGCATGATCTTATTACTGAATTTACTGAAAAAGCTCAGAAGCGGAATCTTAAACTATCACTGAATGTTGTTCCTCGAGAGACTCCGTACACGGCACTTGCAGATGAGCAGAAGCTTCGTGAGGTGTTACATAATATTATTGACAATGCGCTTATATATACACCAGAAGGCAGTGTGACTATTACCGTAAGCCAGGGAGATCAGAATACTATCATCATCGCAGTTGCCGACACAGGCATTGGTATTGCTCACGAGGATATTCGCATGCTCTTTGCTAAGTTCCAGCGTGGTGAGCGCGGAGTGAAGCAATTTGCTGATGGTTCGGGTCTTGGACTCTATATTGCGAAGAAACTTATCATGGGCATGCGCGGTAAGATATGGATTGATTCTGAGGGGCCAGGAAAAGGCGCAGTCTTTAGTATCGAACTACCTGCAGAGGGGAGTCCGATTGCGATTAGGCCACAAAAAGTTTCTCCGCCACAGCTTGAAGAGACAATAACTCCAAACATCGCACAGTAATGTGCGATTGTTTATTATTAGACGGAAGCTCGATTTTTTGCTAGTATTACCCTATGAAAAGCCAGGAATTAGGCACTATTTTGACAGGTGACCGACCGACAGGAAAGCTCCATTTGGGGCATTTTGTAGGCTCTATTGAGAACAGGCTGGCTCTGCAAAAAGAGGGTGCATCATTTTTCTATATGATTGCGGATGCACAGGCGCTGACTGATAATGCTACAAACCCAAAGAAGGTTCGAGATAATGTGCTCGAAGTTGCGCTTGATAACCTTGCTTGCGGAATTGACCCTAAGAAGACGACGATGTTTATTCAGTCACAGATTCCTGAGATTGCAGAGCTCGCAATGTATTTTCAGAATCTTGTAACTGTTTCTCGATTGAAGCAGAATCCAACTGTCAAAACAGAGATAAAACAGCGAGGGTTCGGAGAGAGTATTCCTGTTGGATTCTTGGCTTATCCTATATCACAAGCAGCTGACATCCTTGCTTTTGGCGCATCAAGAATACCAGTTGGTGCAGATCAGCTTCCAGTTCTTGAGCAAGCAAATGAGATTGTTGATAGTTTCAATCGTATCTATGGCAATACGTTCACTCGAATCAAAGCAATTACGGGTGAGCATGGACGCCTTATGGGTATAGATGGAAACGCAAAGATGAGTAAGTCATTGGGCAACGCAATTTTTCTTTCTGATACTGCAAAGGAGGTTGAGCAGAAGGTGATGCAAATGTATACTGATCCACTCCATATTCACGTTAGTGATCCAGGCGAAGTGAAAGGTAACGTTGTCTTTGCTTATCTTGATATTTTCGACTCGAATAAAGAAGAAGTCGCCGAACTGAAGAAACAATACAAGAAGGGTGGACTTGGCGACGTTGTACTTAAGAAGCGACTTGCAAAGGTGCTGAATGAACTTCTTGAGCCGATTCGCAATAGACGTGCAGAGCTTGCAAAAGATCCGCAGGCTGTAATGGCTATTCTTGAGAAAGGAACTGCTGTCGCGCGCAAGAAGGCCCAAGCTGTCCTTGGAGAAGTGAAGACGAATATGCATATCAACTATTTCGCATAAAAATATACGACTATGAAAAGAACTCTCATAAAAGATCTGAAAGAACACATTGGTGAAGAAGTGTTTATTGAAGGGTGGGTAGACGTCCGCAGAGACCAAGGAAAGCTTATTTTCATTGATTTCCGTGATGTTTCCGGAAAGGTACAGGCAGTTGCTCTGCCTTTCAATAAAGATGCACATGCAGTGGCAGAAAAAGTTCGTTCCGAATGGTCCCTGTCCATCAAGGGTAAAGTGAATGCGCGTCCTGAAAAGAACGTAAATGCTGACGAGGTGAATGGTATGCTTGAAGTGGAATTGCTTTCTATTGACGTATTGAATGAGTCAGTAACTCCTCCATTTGACGTACGTGGATCAGGTATGGATATTGGCGAGGATGTGCGATTGCGCTACCGCTATCTCGATTTACGTAGGCAACGTTTACAGAAGAATATTGAGATGCGTCATAAGACTGCGCTTTTTTTGCGAAATCAGCTTGATGCACAAGGCTTTAAGGAAATAGAGACACCAGTCTTGACGATGGCTACTGCAGAAGGTGCACGAGACTATATTGTGCCTTCACGCGTCGAGAATGGTAAGGCTTTTGCACTTCCTCAGTCACCGCAGCAGTATAAGCAGCTCCTTATGGCTGCTGGTTTTGAGCGTTATTTTCAGTTTGCTCGTTGTTTCCGTGACGAAGATCTTCGTGGGGATCGCCAGCCTGAATTTACTCAGCTCGACCTCGAGATGTCATTTGTGGAGCGCGAGGATGTTCTTCGCTTAAACGAAGATTTGCTCATTGCAATTGTCAAAGAGCTTTATCCTGAGAAGAGAATCCAGCAAATTCCTTTCCCTCGCTTATCCTATAAGGAGGCTATGGAGAAGTACAATTCTGATCGCCCTGATATACGCGAAGACAAGAATGACCCCAACCTGCTTGCATTCTGTTGGGTAATTGATTTCCCATTCTTCGAGAAAACAGACGAAGGTGGATGGACATTCACGCACAACCCATTTAGTGCAGCGATGCCTGAATTTCGCGAGCAACTTCTCGCGGGCACGGATGTCGAAAAGATCATTACAGCGCAATATGATATTTGTCTCAATGGTTTTGAGATAGGTGGCGGTTCGATTCGCAATCATAATCCAGAGGCATTAAAAGCTGTATATAAGATAATGGGTTATACCGAGGAGGAAACACAGCAGTCGGTTGGTCATATGCTTGAAGCGTTTGCTTACGGTGCACCACCACATGGTGGTATTGCTTGGGGATTTGATCGTCTTATTGCATTACTACAAAATGAGCCAAATATTCGCGAAGTCATTGCATTTGCAAAGAATGGCGAGGGAAAGGAACTCATGACCCAGAGTCCAAGCCCAATCAAGCAGAAGCAACTACTTGAGCTCGGCTTGCGACTGAATAAGCCACTTTAATCCATAAAACCTCTCTTTACGAGAGGTTTTATGATCCGCAAAAGTGTGGAAAAGTGAGAAAATACGCCATTTTTTATGCTATACTGGTAGTATATGGAAGTTACACTCGGGGAAGCTAAGGTCGATTTTCGTATACAGACAGAACACTTCGAGGGACCACTCGATCTTCTCCTTTCGCTTATCGAAAAAAGAAAATTGTTCATAAGTGATTTTTCGCTTTCTAAAGTTGCAGATGATTATATTTCACATGTACGCTCGTTTGAGTCGTATCCAATGAGTGACGTTGCAAACTTTCTCCTTGTTGCTTCGACCCTAGTCCTTATCAAGTCAAAATCAATTCTTCCAGATCTTAATCTTACGATAGAAGAGGAGCAAGATATCTCAGACTTGAAACGACGTCTTGCATTACATGAGTTATTCCGTGCGCTATCTGAGGTGGTAAAGTCTGAGTATGGTAAGCGCATTATTTTTGAGAAAAGCGCACGTACTCTCCCTCCGCAATTCTTTGCACCTGATGCACAAATGACGCCGGTAGGTATCCATGAAGGCGCAATTAGGGTCCTTGAAGCATTGCCGAAGAAGGTTGCGCTTCCGAAAGCGACAATCAAGAAAGTTGTTTCAATCGAAGAAATGATGAATCGACTTGCTGAGCGTGTTACGGGAGCACTAAAGATGGGATTCAGTCGTTTCGCAAAATATGAGCGAGGCAAGCCTATCTCTCGAGAAGAACGCGTCGATGTTATTGTGTCATTCCTCGCAATGCTTGAGCTTGTGAAGCAGGGCACCATCACTGTTGCGCAGAGTGATGATTGGGGGGAGATAGATATCGAGCCTATTGAGCTCGCAACACCAACATATGGATAATTCATCAAACAAAACACTTTCACTTGCTGCAGCCATTGAGGCCATCTTGTTTTACACTGCGGAGCCAATGTCGTACCGAAAGCTTGCAATTCTCACTAAGACCGACGCAACAATGGTGCGAGAGGCGGCCAAGCAGCTCAGTGAGCGGCTTGCACAGTCAGAAAGTGGAATTCGTCTTATTGAACAGGATAATGAAATTGCACTTGGGACTGCACCTGCAGCAAGTGCGCTCATTGAGGAGATTACACGTGAAGAGATTACGAAAGAACTTTCGAAAGCAGCTGTAGAGACTTTGTCTATCATCTGTTACAAGGGTCCGCTGACGCGTTCAGATATTGATTATATTCGAGGAGTTAATTCGACATTCATCCTTCGCAATCTTCTGGTGCGTGGTATTGTCGAGAAGTTAGAGAATCCAAGAGATGCTCGTGCAGCGCTTTATGGTGCTACTTTTGCGGCTCTGGAATATATGGGCGTCACTCGTAAAGAAGAACTTCCGCAGTACGAGGAGATTCAGGCGCAGCTCGAGGCCTTTGCTAGTGCGCGTTTCACTGAGGATGGTGAGTCAGAGCAATTGGTAGAGAAAACTACCGAAGAAGATATGTCACTTCATGATGCCTCACTCGGAGATGATATGACAGACTCAAAAGCAGAGCTATGTGACTCCGATGGAGATGGAATACTCACTCGAGAGGAGTGTGATCCAGACTTCAAACAGGGAGAGCTCTCTGAAAGTCCAGAATCAACAAATTTAGAAGCTGATATTGCAGAAGAAGATCTGATGGCGCCAGCCTTTGACGATTCCGCTATTGCTGTGCATAATGCAGAAGATGATCATGCAGCGTAATGATTTCAAGCTTATCGTTATTTTTGCCATAGTCGGGTTCCTTATAGGTCCGAAGATTTTTGCGAGTCAGAAGAGTGCACCGAATGAGAAAGAATTGGCAACTCAGCCAGCGGCCATTGCTGCGACATCAAGTAAGCCCGATCCATTCACGGGGATGAGCTTAACTGCCAAAAGTGCTTTTGTTTGGGATATCGCGAGTCAGCGCGTGCTTTATGCAAAGAATGCGCAGTCTCCGCAGACTCTTGCTTCGATAACAAAGATGATGACTGCTGTGGTTGCGCTTGAGTCAACTACTGCAGACGGTGAGGTGACCATCCGTAGTGATGATCTTGCGGTCGAAGGAAGCACTGATCTGCGCAAGGATGAACGTTGGTCACTTAAGGATCTGCTTGCACTTACTCTTGTAGAATCATCTAATCATGGTGCGAGCGCGATTGCAGCTTCTGTGGGTGCTGCGCTCGATTCGAACAAGAACCGAACAAGAGATGAGCAGCGTGATGATTTCGTTGCAGCAATGAATGCGAAATCGAAACAGATAGGCCTTAATTCATTTGCTTTTACTTCACCTTCTGGGCTTGATGCGGGTTCTACTCCCGGTGGATCAGGGAGTGCGCATGATGTAGCAAAGCTCTTCGAGTATATTCTTAGGCATCATAGTAGCCTCTTGCAGTACACGGCTCAACCTATTGTTACGGTTACCTCAAAACAGCATATTGCGCATCGTGTCGCTAACACAAATGAAATTGCTGCTGCAACTCCGGGTATCATTGGGGGAAAGACAGGATATACCGACATGGCAGGTGGAAACCTTGCAATCATCGTCGATATAGGAATACAGCAGCCTGTTGTTATTGTTGCTCTAGGTTCGACGAGGGAGCAGCGCTTCACTGATGTACAAGCACTTCTTGCTGCAGCGAAGCTTGCTATGAATAACTAATATTTAAAGAAGTTTAATATCACTATTATGCCAATAGACGTACTCAAGGTCTTATTGCCCACAACCGTAGCTTTTGTTATCGGAATATTGGGCACACCTATTCTCACTCACTTTTTATACAAGTATAAAATGTGGAAGAAGAAGAGTGTTCAAAATGCAACAGGGGGTGGAGCGGCGACGATTACAGCAAAATTGCATGGTGACGAAGAGCGCAAGACTCCACGTATGGGAGGAATTGTTATTTGGGGTGCAACATTGATTACAACACTGCTATTTGCGGTACTTGCTGTGGCTGCGCCTGAAAGTATATTTGCCAAGCTAACCTTCCTCTCACGCAATCAAGTTTGGCTTCCTCTTTTTACGCTTATTGCAGGAGCACTTTGTGGCCTTATTGATGACTACTTGGTGTGCCACGGTGAGCAGGGGAGTTATGCAGGCGGAGGACTTTCACTTAAAGTCCGCCTCGCATTCGTTGGGCTCCTTGGTGCTATTGGTGCATGGTGGTTCTATACAAATCTCCAAACTGGTGATGCCATTCACGTTCCATTCTACGGCATTATTAATTTGGGATGGTTCTTTATTCCATTCTTCATTTTTTATGTGATTGGAATGTATTCAGGAGGCATTATCGATGGCGTTGACGGTCTTTCGGGGGGAGTATTCTCTGCGATCTATGCAGCAATGGCGATCATTGCTTTTACGCAAGGACAGGTCGATCTCGCGACATTTTGTGCTGTTATTGTCGGTGGACTCCTTGCTTTCCTGTGGTTCAATATTCCACCTGCGCGATTTTTCAACTCAGAGACAGGGACGATGGGTCTCACAACTGCATTGGTTGTTGTTGCATTTCTTGAGCGTGCAGAGATTGCGACACTCATTATTGCTCTTCCGCTTATTGTAACTGCAGGTTCAAGCACTCTACAAATCCTCTCAAAGAAGTTACGCGGTGGTAAGAAAATATTTCTTGTTGCTCCGCTTCATAATCATTTTCAAGCAAAGGGTTGGCCTCCATACAAGGTCACGATGCGTTATTGGGTCGTCTCGATGATGCTCGCGGTTGTTGGGGTTATAGTACAGTTATCTGGGGTGCACATGTAGCCTGAATAGACTTCAACTTATTGTTGGAGTTTTTTCTTGCCCGACAACCTACTGATTCCGCCTCACGGCGTGAGTAGGGCATAGGAATGCCTCGACTATGGCTTTTGCGTCACAAGGGAAGAATATTTCGACTACTAACGTGTAGTGCGAAGAGAAATAAAAACACCCAAGAAGACTTGGGTGTTTTTATTTGGTGTGCTACGTAACTAGGTTGTGAGTCCTTGTTAAATTTTTACGATTTCTTGTGCAAACTTCAGTGCCTTGCGACCACGAGCCGTGAGTGTGTAATTTACTCGTCCACCCGCAATCTCTTCACGCTTCGCAAGGTCATTGAGTACCAATGACTTGAGTGCTCGTGCTAGTGGCACAGGCTTTGCGTTCGTCGCACGCTGTATTTCGATATAACCCATTGTTCGATCTCCAATTGCGATCATCACTGAAAGTACAAACTTTCGGGCGACCACGCGGAGGATTGTATCATTGATTGTCATAAATCATGATTATAGTTAGTAGCATTGATTATGCTATATTATATTATACTATATATTTATATACCATCAAAATCTAGCATGTGGATTACACTATTGCATAAGTCATATATTTATGTTGTAATGTATTCATTATGCTGACCTGGCTTAAGCAACATTTTATCCCACACGAAGGAAACGATCATCGCCCTCATATTCTACGCACCCCCGGTGCGCAGCTGCTGCTTTTCCTTCTACTCGCATCACAGGCGTTCTTCCTCCTCTATAGTTTTATCATTCTGCCAACAAGCAAGCAAGTTGCAGCAGTATTGGTGCCGATACTTATTTCTGAGACGAACAAGGAGCGAACGAATGCCCACCTTAGTGTACTGTCAAAGAATGAACTTCTTATGAAGTCAGCACAGCTTAAGGCAAATGACATGGCAGCGAAAGGTTACTTCGCACATAATAGCCCTAGTGGTGACGAACCTTGGGTGTGGTTCAGGCAAGTCGGATATGATTATCGTTTTGCAGGCGAGAACTTGGCTGTGAACTTCGTTGAATCAAAGGACATCACTGATGCCTGGATGAATTCACCAACTCATCGTGATAATCTCTTGAGTGGTAAGTATACACAAGTCGGTATTGCTACTGCGCTAGGGAAGTATAAGGGTAAAGATGCTATCTTTGTTGTACAGCATTTCGGCACGCCGCTCGCATTTGCTCCCGCACCAAACCCACGCCCTGTTGCTGCAGCAATCGGGGGCTTGAGTACCGCAGCGGGCGAGGCGGTACGCAGGGTTGAGCCACGAGTGCTCGGAGCAGAGAGCGCTGGAACAGTCGAAACGAAAGTTTCTTTCTTGGAAAAGGTCAAAACTCAGCCACGTACGCTGGCACTTGTCATTGAGTTGGCAATTGCGCTAATTGCTTCTACTGCACTACTTCTCGCATTCTTCATTAAGATTCGCGTACAGCATCCAATTATTATCGCCAACGGCCTCATGATTGTAGCAATGACGATTGGTCTCGCATTCATGAATGTGCTTGTGACTCGCGGTTCAATCTAAAAACCACCTTTACGGTGGTTTTTTGTGCGACACATGGGACCAAAAGTCAACAGTACACTGGAATCCTTATTTGATAAGATTGGGTAATCATAATTATGTGGCGTTATAGAATTGGATTTACAGCAGAACAACTCAATGCGAATCTTGGAGTACAAATGTCATTTGAGGACATTTGTCTATTTTTAGACTCTCATGGACTTTCTTTCACGTATGATTTACCTGAGCAGGTTATTCGCTCCGTTATCCCGCAAGTACTTGGAGCAAAGTATAAGAATCCCTCAGTTATGCGAGAGGATGCACCTCAAAGTTTCTCGTGCTCATCGCTGGTGAGCTATCTCTATATACTTGCGGGAATGCCTTGGATGCCATCAATTTCTGTCGACAAGTATGTTTTTGGTGATGTTATAACTGAAGATGAACTTCGTTTTGGAGATTTGATATTTACAAATTCGGGCGAGGGTAGGATATATTACGAAACAATCGAGTGGAAGAAGGGAACTCCCGTGCCCGAAGGTGTTGATCATGTAGGGGTATACATGGGGGATGGAAAAGTCTTGCATGCAAGTAAGAAATCAGGTGGTGTGGCAATTGAAGATCTCTCTATTGCTCCATCTTTTGACCGTATTGTCGGCTACAGAAGAATCGGTGATATCACCAAGAAGCACTTCGCTGTGTTTATACCAGATGAGATGCCCGCATTACGCAATACCGAAGCATTCTTCACTTGGATGTCTCAAAACAAGAAAACGCCCTAGGGTGTTTTTCTTTGCTATACTATATATAGCATGAGACATAGACCGCTAAAGGTAGGCGCGATATTTTCATTCATCATATGCAGTTTTTTGCTGCTGTCTGTTGTGCGCTTAGCTAATGCAAGCAGGATCTTACTTGGTGAAGCAACAAAATACGCACAGGCTTCAATAAGTGTTATGCGCGTTCGAGAGTTGCGAAAGAGTGGTATTCTTGTTCGCCTTCAATTACGTGATGGTTCGATCAGAGAATTAAGTGTCCCTCATGTGTCTCTCGGACTTAATGCAGATGAAAGCTTTGAGTTCTATCGTCTGCCAAGCACTAGGCAGATTATCAATTTTCACCTTTATGGTATTGCGCCGGCTGAGGAGGAGATTGTAAATTCGCACGCCATAACACAGTTTTTTGCCCAATCGCTCTCTGACGTACTGCACGTACCGACTGATGCACATTATGTATACGTAAAGGGAAGTATTCTCGTTGCGGATGATGCACCGGGACAGTCGTTGCCGATTGACGAAATCGTTGCACAAATGAAAGATATTGTGCGACAGCAAGCAGTGAAAACAATCAGCATAGCGAGCGTAGATACTCCTGCGCGAGTGCAATCTGCCAATTTAATGGGTCAGAGGGAACTTGCAGAGATACTACGTAAGAGTCGCGGTTTTCAAGTGTACTCTGGTGAATATGCTTGGACTTTAAGCGGTGCGACATTGTTGCCAATGCTCACGTATGACAGTAACTCGAAATCGCTTATCGTCGATGAGGAAAAGCTTTACGCACATATTAAAACGCTTGCACACTCTCTCATTACCGAGCCTCTCCTTGAGCCGCAGTTTGCCATCAATAATGGTCGTCTTGCTGTTGCGCGAGAGGGAAAGCCGGGTCATGACATAGATGTCCACACTCTTGCAACGAAAATAAATGATTGGATTGCTGCAAAGGCCGCGATGCGTAGTGCGGGGAAGGTGACCGATAAAAGGGAAATGGTTTCGCTTGCCTATCTTACTACTATGCCACGTTATTCTCTTGCTATGCTCAGTGCGCTGAGAATCACTGACTTAGTGGGCACTGCGAAGACGAGTTTCAAGGGCTCATCTGCTGATCGTATTCACAATATTTCTCTTGGGGCAAGTAGAGTTACTGGTTTCCTTGTTCAACCCGGAGAGGAATTTTCACTTGTGCAGAGCATCGGTTATGCAGAAAAAGAAAATGGGTATAAAGAGGAGTATGTCATCAAGGGAGATCGAAGTCGAAAAGAGGCTGGGGGAGGACTGTGTCAGGTTGCGACTACATTCTTTCGTGCTGCATTAGATGCTGGCCTAAAAATTACTGAGCGACATAATCATCGCTATGTTGTGGGGTATTATGGTCCCGGTCTTGATGCGGGTATCTATGCAATTGATCATGATTTTAGATTCATAAATGACTTTGCGTCGCCACTGCTTGTACAAGTGCGAATAGAAGGCACCAATCTCATTGTTGAATTTTTTGGTCATGGTGACAGGCGAACAGCAGTTACTACGAAGCCCTTAATCACAGAAATACTTCCACCGCCGCCTCCAGATTTTCGATTCTCTAAGTCAATTCCATTTGGGAAAACGGAATGCACTGACCATCCTCGTGAAGGGATGACGAGTTATGCTACAACAACAATACGTTATCAAAGCGGAGAGGTCCGTTCAGCACTATGGAAGAGTACCTATGCTCCATGGCCCAAGATATGCCTTATTGGGACAGGTGGCCTTGATATCTACCAACAAGATGACTAAATAAAACGTGCGTTTTCTCGAATTTTCGCTATAATGCGGAAATGAATGAGGTGTCACAAATGAAAGAAGGAACTCCAAGGCACCTGATTATCCAAGGCGTATATACTGTTTTTTTCTTTCTTGTCTTGACACTACTTATCTCTTTCCTTACAACCTTTGTTGCTCGTAATCATATTCATCATGATTATCGCGCTATGCCAAATAGACAGATTGCTGTTGTCTTTGGAACATCACCGTTTGCATCAAGTGGCGAGCCGAATAGTTATTTCATGCTCCGCATGAATACTGCAGCTGGGCTTTTCCACGCTGGAAAGATCAAGCAAATCATCATTACTGGCGATAATAGAGCGGCAAACTATAATGAGCCACGCGCAATGCGCAAAGCGCTTGAGGATCGCGGCGTGCCAAGCGATGTTATTCATGAGGATTATGCTGGTCGAGACACACTCGACTCTGTTCTCCGTGCTCGTGATATTTTTGGAGCAATGGAACCACTTTATATTACTCAACGCTTTCATGCTGACCGAGCGATTGCAATGGCGCTTTGGCATGGAATCCCTGCAGAGGCATATATTGTCCCCGAAACGGGCGGAGTATTCATTCGTACAAAACTCTACACTCGAGAGTACTTGGCACGCATCAAGATGGCAATCGAACTTCTCTCTGGTGCTGTTCCTGCGATAGCAGGAAAGTTTGACCCAGTGCGTCTACATGTGAAAACTGATCTTGCTGCGTCGAGTACTGTTGGGACATCTTCAGTAAAACTCCGATAATGGAAACGAAACGATTATTTATAGGATTAGTCATCGATCAAAAGTTGACTGACGCGATTATGCAGGAAACCATTTCGCTCGAAGGGGGGCTTTGGCGCATTACCCCCGCCTCTAATCTTCATATTACAGTCATATTCTTAGGAGATGTACTTGAAGGCATTATCCCGGACGTGAAGACCATTGTAGAGAATATAGCTTCGAGAACACGTCCATTTGCCCTTACGGGCGGCAGAACTCGCATTATGCAGCCTGATGAGCCTACGATGCTTTGGATGCGATATGAGCGAAATTCGTGGTTTGAGCGACTTGTTGCGGATGCAGAGTCCTGTTTTAAACGTATTGGTACTTGGGAGCGTCAACTTGATCGAAAGCATCGAAAAACTAGAGGAGGGGACCGCTATGCTATTCCACATATTACACTTGCTCGGGTACGTGGTGGAGGCATGCTTGATTCCTTGTTACCCCCAATTGAGTCATCGCGTGCTACGGAACTTTTTATGGCACGAAAGATTGCGCTTTTTTCAAGCCAGTATGACAAGAAAACTGAAGCCGCGCATTATGAGAAACTGGGTGAATGGGACTTGGAAGATTGATGTGACAGTAACAAAAATCTATGCTAGAAATAGCATAGATTTTTGTTATTCAATAGGGGACTTATGTCTCAACGAGTTGTGTATATTTGCGGCAACAGCGGAGGCGGACTCGCAATTGCGCTGCTTACTGCGCTCATTAAGGCGCATTCGAGTGAAGATATAGAGACGCTGCTTGTACCGCTTGAGGAGCCTTTACCTTTACCGGTATTCGAGCTTAGTGCACATCATGAAGGTGCTGCAGACGAACAAGTGCTTATTCCACGCGAAGATCACACGGGATGTACTTTGCGTACTCAGCGTCATAACTCAGTAGCAAGATGGTCCACTAGGAACAAGCTCATACGTTCGCGGAGAGCGCAGAGCATGACACGTCGCTGTAAGCATCGCTATTAGTTTCTCGAGGAGGAGAAGAGCTATGATCATCCCGAAACCTTCTGATTTGCCTGCAAAGGGCTTCTACTAC
>DATEZQ010000008.1 GCA_035583355.1 Candidatus Paceibacterota bacterium
TCAATAGTGACGGTAAGGGCACCATCTTCTGCGTCGAGTGCGGTTGCGCCCTCATCAACATACGTTGTGCCCTGGATCACGTTGACTGGGTTTGAACCAATGACCGTGATAACCGGAGCGACGTTGATGTGTGGTGTCACAACAACTGTACGAGTTGTCGTACCTACGAAGCCAGTAATCTGATCGGTCGCGGTGTAGGTCAATATATATGTTGCTGGAGTGTTGATATCAACTGTACCAGAAACAACAATCGGAGTAGTGACCGTATGCGCACCCGCGACTGCGGTTGCACCTAGCTCATCATAAGCAGTCCCCTGCTCTATTGAAATAGTTGAGGAACCATTCAATGTGACAACGGGAAGCTGATAGACAGTGAAATCAAGCAATGACAGATCGACATATCCCTCTGGAACACCAATACAGCCGGGAGCTACTATTCCAAAATCAGCAGGTGCAACAAGACAGACCGTGTGTGCACCAGTAGCGGGCACAAGAAATGAGAATGCCCCAGAAACATCTGCGGTTGTCGTTGCAATAACTACGTCAGTAGCATCACGAAGCTCGACATTCGCACCAAGAACATAACCTGGATTATTTACATCTGCCGAAGTACCAATGCGCACAGTACCACCGGCGGTAAACTCTGCTTTTGCGGTTACTGTGATTGTACGTGTAACTGGATCAGCAGTGAAACCAGTCATTTCATCAACAACATTGTAGGTGATGATATACGTGCCTGGAACCGCAGTATCCACTATACCGGTAGGCAAAACAGTTGCGGCAAGTGCGCGAGTTCCCGCCATAGCCAATGCACCTGCATCAACATATGACGAACCCTGCACAATAGAGATTGTCGAACTACCATTCAAGGTGATAACGGGAAGTTCTGAAATCGTGAAGTCATTATTCGCAACATCAGATGCGCTTTGTGGAACACTGATACAGCTCGAATCGATGATGCCGAATCCAAGTGGAGCAGCAAAGCAAATATTGTAATCTCCCGCTGCCGTAATCGCAAACGAGTATGCGCCGTTTGCATCTGTGGTCGTCGAAGCGATGACTGTGCCACCTGCATCCTGAAGGTCGACACTCACACCGAGCACATAGCCAGGATTCGTGCTGCTTGCCACAACGCCGATACGCACGCTTCCAGATATGCTATATGATGTATTTCCTGAATTGAGCGGAGTGACAATGACCGTGCGCGTAGCACTTGTCACAAAACCAGTAATTTCATCGGTAACGGAATACGTCACAGTGTATGTACCCGGAGTACTTGGGACATCTGGAGTAATGTTGCCGGTGATATCGATTACCGCATTAATAACGCGGCTACCTGCGAGTGCCGTAGCACCATACTCTATATATAGATCACCCTCAACGATAGTAATCGCACTTCCACCATTCGGCGTAATGACTGGTAGCTCTGTAATAGTGAAATCACTTAAAGTGATGTCTGACGTCCCCTGCGTAAGCAGTACACAACCTGAGTTGATCACACCAAATGTATCCGGAGTTACAAGACACACATTGTGGTCTCCTAAAAGAGGGATTACGAACGAGAACGATCCATTTGCATCGGTTGTCGTTGCTTCGAGAACGTTCCCCATTCCATCCTGGAGTTCAATTGTTGCACCAAGTGCATATACGGGATTAGAGCTTGAGGCTGCAGTGCCGACTCGCACTGTACCCGATGCAGTATATTCTGTAGGAGCAGCTACAACATTAACTATTCGAGTCACCGTTGTCGTTGCACCATTATTGTCGGTGACACTATAGGTCACCGTATATGTGCCAAGCACACCTGCATTTACCTGATCATCAACAATAATCCTAGAGGTGAGGTCACCATCTTCTGCATCCGTTGAAGTAGCGCCTGCATCAACATAACTTGCACCAAGAACTAAATCAACTGGATTAAGTCCCAGAATAGTGATGACTGGAGCAACATTGACGTGTGGTGGCGTATTCACGTTCACGATGCGCTGCGCAGAGGCGGTAAATCCAGTAAGTTCGTCAACGACGTTATACGTAATTATGTATTGACCTGCGAGATTCGTATTCACTACACCCGATGGCGTAACTGTTGCCGCAAGTGTTCGGCTACCCGCGGTTGCGATTCCGCCAAGCTCATCATATGAACCCCCAACAAGGATATCAATGGTTGATGAGCCATTAAGTGTAATAATTGGACGCAATGCAATAGTGAAGTCATCGAGTGTGACATTCGTATTACCCTGCGCTATATCAATACAGCTAAGTCCGATTACTCCATAACCAGAAGGAGCTACAAGACATACACTATGATTACCTGTTGTAGAAATTGTGAAAGAGAACGCGCCACTTGCATCTGTTGTTGTTGTCGCAAGGACTTCACTTGTCATGTCCTTTAACTCTACCGCTGCACCAAGCGCGTAAACCGGATTGAGCGCAGATGCTGCGGTACCCTCACGAAGCGTACCCGTTGCAGTGAATTCAGTTGGAAGTGCATTCACTATGACCGTGCGGACTACTGATACTGCGGCAAGCTGCGTAACTGGATCGACCACATCATAGGTGACTGTATATGTCCCAGGCACCGTCGTGACAATATTCCCTGCCGCGACAATACTTGATGAAATATCATTAACGCCCTGAACTGCAGTAGCACCGAGATCAACATAAGTTGAGTTCTGTAAAATATTCACCGTACTTGAACCGTTCAACGTGATCACCGGAGTCATCGCAACAGTAAAGTCTGGCACGATAATATTTGCGCTCGATGATGCGGCAGTATAACAGTTTGAGCTAAGTGCACTGAATCCAAGCGGTGCTGTAATACATACTGAATAATCAGCAGTTGGAGTATTTACGAGAAACGCACCCGTAGCATCTGTAGTCGTTGTTGTTGCAACATGAGTCACCGTATTGGTGAGCGTAACAACAACACCTGAAACACCTGCATTTGAAGTCGAAGCAACGGTACCCGAACGGACCATTCCACTCATATCGATATACGTAACAGGTGGTGGAGGTACGACTGGAGTGACATTCACGGTACGCACTACGGAAATTGCAGAAAGTCCGTTCTTTGGATCAATGACGTTATAGGTCACTGCATAGGTGCCGACCGTCGTCATATCAACTGTACTTGATGCAACAATGAGCGCAGTAAGATCATCCCGACCTCGGCTCGCAGTTGCTCCGTCATCTTCATAGACAGTGTCCTTTACTACAGAGACAGTCGCATCTCCATTGAGCTGAATAACTGGACGATCAGAAATCGTAAAGTCTGAAAGTGTCACATCATCCGTAGGGTCTGGGTACACGACAGTCTGACATGCTGGAGATGCAGGAATTGAACCGTACTCTACTGCTGGAACCACGCAAGCCTGATAGTTGCCTGGAATAATAAGAAATGAGAAACCGCCTATATATGAAGATGTTGTAGCCACAACAGCATTTCCATTTGAAGTATCGCGGAGCTCGATCATAACACCTGCGATTGCAGGATTATTTATATCAACAGTATCACCCGTGCGTACATAGCCATAGATACTCGTTGCATTGAGCAATGAGTTATCAGAACCAGAACCACCACCACCGCCACCTGCCACAGAGACAACAGTCACTGAGCGAGATGCCGTAGCAACATATCCAGTCACTGTGTCCGTAAGTGAATAGTTAATTGTATAGACAGCGGGCACTGAAGTATTCACTGTTCCAGTTGCTGCAATCAAGGACGTCACATCTGTCGTGTCCTTTAACGCGGTTACACCTGAATCTGTGTATGTTGAATGCTGATCCACAAAGACCATCGCTGGAGTCACCGTGATGACGGGAAGCTTTGATATTGTAAAATCAGCAACCTGTGTGTCGGCGACAGGAAGTGTGATGTCTTGGCAGTTCGTACCACCAGAGAGTAAACCGTAACCTGTTGGCACGGTGAAGCAAACCTTGTAATCAGAAACGGGAGAAACGGAAACCGTAAATGTTCCGTCGCCCGCACTAGTTGTCTGTGTCTGGAGCGAACCGTCAGCATTTGAAATAAGCTGAACAGCAGCACCTGCGTAGCCAGGATTACCAGAAAGCGCAGTATCACCGATGCGCACTGCGCCAGTAATATTTACTGGTGTAGGCGTATCTGCTTCTGCAGTTTTCACGGAAAAAATACCGTGCCCGCTAAATAGGTTCCCGATAAAAATCGAAATGAACGCTATGCTAATAATAAAGCCGACAGGGACTGTCGAAGCGTATGATATTTTTTTCATGGCTATGGTTTAGACACAATCAGGACTAGTACGGTTTATTGTGTTGAAATTCAAACTACCTATTATTCTTAAGGTTGTCAAGTGAAAATATTTAAAGCATGGCTCAAGAGAGCCGTTTTAAAGGACATGTCCTTAAAGGACAGTCTCGAAATTTTGTGTCCTTTATAAAGGACATTTGTCCTTTAGCAATATACTTTTATTTATAGCCATATAAAAAATTAACTAATAGCATTTTGTATAGCATGCGCACTCAATATCGCTCGTTACTGCCTTATCAGTCGATGCAAATTTAATGCTCTGATTTTCTCATGCCGAATGATATTCCCCTTCTTCGAGAAAACTTGTACAAAAAAAATTCACACCAGAGGGTGTGAATTTTTAAACTTACTTAACCTTCTTTGAGTTTGTAGGAATGTCGACAACAGACGCGGTCACCGTCTCAGTCACTTCATCCTCCCCTCGCGTACGGCGATAAAGATAGACTGAGACTGCAAATGCAAACACCCCGAGAAGAAGAGCAAACACTGCTGCAATCGCCGTCATGTTCAGGAAGCTTCTGAAATTATAGAATGCGGTAGCAATATTCCCTTCCTTATTCTCAACAACAGGATCAATCGCCTCAGTTTTCGCAGCCACGGAACCTGATGCACTGATTGAATTACCTTCATCTTTCTTGCCAAATGTTGGCATCACCGCGAGCAAGCTCTGCTTAGCACGATTCCACCATGCACTCAATGCCCCCTGCTTAGTCGTACTTGCGACATCTGCGAGTGATGCGGCGTCGCTCGATGCATATGAACTTCCTTGCTGTCCTAACGCAGCAACACGATAGGTAGCAATTTCCTTCAACTGTGCAAATGTGAGCGGGAACTCATGACCACAATAAATCTCATTAATCTTTTTCTGGGTTGTCATATAGACATTACCCGTATTGCCATCCTTGCCCCAAAGTGAGAGTACCTCCTTGAAGTGTCTATCCTGGAATATACGTACACCACGCTCTGTAGCCTCATCATAAACACCTGTCGCACGCACGCTCATCAGGCCTTCGTAAATGAAGAGGAATGTCTGCAACTTGAGCACTTCAACCTTCTCATTTTGCGCACCCTTGCTCATATAGCTCTTAAGGAGCACACACTCGTTTGCAGTACTTGGTGCAGGGACGCTAGGATTGATGGTTGTAGCTACAAGCGGAGCACCAACAATCACCTTTCGCACCACATCCTTCGTAGGGAAACCTCCCGTTGCCTTTGCGTCGACATGGTAGACTACCGCGTACTCCCCTGCAACCTTCGTATTCACATCACCAGTTGCCTCAACGCCGTAACCATGAATAACTTTGCCATCCTGGCCACGAAGCTCAACGCCCGGGTCCTCATATATTGAACCAGTCTTTACATAAACAGTAGTACCACCGTACAAGAAGATTGTAGGGAGTTTCTCAACAAGAAAACCATCAAGCGCAACAACGCCCACAAGGTTAGTAAGCTCAAAATTGAGTGGTGCCCCCACAGGGATTCCATAACCCACTGCAGGAACGAGAGATACTATATAGTCAATATTCTCAGGTGCGGTAAATACGAATTTACCACCCTCATCCGTAACCGCAGTTGCTTGGAGTGCACCTGAGTGCTTCAGCGTAAGATTCACGGTCATGCCTGGTGCGACAACGCTTGATGAGCTCGCAGATGCGAGAGTGCGGATCGTACCCGAGATGTTATTGGTAATCGGAGCAGAAGCTTCTGCGGCCACTACAGTGGGAAGCACTGTGCTTGTAGCGAGAAAATTTCCGATCGGTGCAAAGAGAAATGCAGTGACAAGAACTGCAGATGAAATTGCACGAGTTGCTGTAGAAATTTGCATGATAATAAGTTGCGAGTTTTAAAGCACAGAAGTAGGAATACCTACAACAGTGTTCCCTTCAAACTACTGCTAATTGACAGAGTGTCAAGAAATAGAAACACACAATTATGGCTTAACTGAGCCAATATAAAGGACATTAACTAAAGGACATACTTACATGCAAACTCCATGAACTGTCCTTTAAAAATACCTTTAATAATGGGCGTTATTCGTGATAAGTAATTATATATACCGAAGAGGTGCGCGCAGACTTCCCTGCATTTCCCCGGACTTGACCTTGGGTTACTTACTGGTTGTATTGAGTTATCCACATTTGTGTACTTATATATTTTGGAAATCTTCCGGCCATTTCACTCCGGGCAACTCTCCTTCTTCAGTACATAAAGGGATCACTATAACAAGAAAATAGCGCCCGAAAAAGCTATATTATCCTTCCTCCTATGCTATAATCATTCATATATGAATGAGAAATTCTTGACCCCCTACAACCCCGAAGAGACCGAGGATCGCATTTATGCTGCGTGGCAAAATGCAGGCTACTTCAATCCTGATAAATGTGTTGAATCAGGCGCAACTGCCGCTGATGCTCCTACATACTCAATCGTACTCCCCCCACCAAACGTAACCGGTGTTTTGCACATGGGCCACGCCGCCATGCTTGCCATAGAGGATATCATCGTGCGCTACAACCGCATGACTGGACATCGTACTCTCTGGCTCCCTGGAACAGACCATGCCGCAATCGCAACACAATCGAAAGTTGAGAAAATCATCGAAAAAGAGAAGCTCAATAAGTATGAAATGGGGCGCGAAGCATTTTTGGACCGAGTAAACAAATTTGCCCAAGAGTCTCACGATGTGATCGTTAGCCAGGTTCGCAAGATGGGTGCATCCGTCGACTGGTCACGTGAGGCATTTACTCTCGATGAAAAACGCAACCTCGCAGTGCGCACCGCTTTTAAACGCATGTATGACGACGGCCTCATTTACCGTGGTTACCGTGTCGTGAACTGGGACCCAAAGGGGCAGACAGTTATCTCTGATGATGAAATCGTCTATGAGGAGCGCAAAGCGAAGTTCTATACCTTCAAGTACAGCAAGGACTTCCCTATTGCTATCTCGACCACACGACCAGAAACGAAGGTTGGCGACACCGCAGTCGCCGTCCATCCTGAGGATGAACGCTATGCACACCTTGTCGGAACGACTCATGAAGTTGTCTTTTGTGGTGTTCCCCTTTCTATCAAGATCATCGCCGACACTGCCGTCGAGAAGGACTTTGGGACAGGAGCACTTGGAGTGACCCCTGCTCACTCTGCAATCGACGCAGAAATTGCGCAGCGCCATAACCTCCCAATGATCCAGGTCATCGATGAGAAGGCACGCATGATGGTTGGCGACGACCGTATCAAGGGCAAGAAGGCTGCCGAAGCACGCGAGATTATCGCGCAATACCTCCGCGACGAGAACCTCATTGAAAAGGAAGAGGAAGTAACCCAGAATGTTTCTACTGCTGAGCGCACGGGTGCTATCATCGAACCACTCCCAAAGATGCAGTGGTTCATCGCGGCGAACAAGCAGTTCACAATGAAGCACTCAAAGCTTCAGGGAATCAATGCGGGTGATCAGGTGACTCTCAAACAACTCATGCAGCACGTCGTGCGCGAGGGCGAAATCAGTATTCTTCCTGATCGCTTCAATACAACCTACTTCCGTTGGATTGATAATCTTCGTGACTGGTGTATCTCACGCCAAATCTGGTACGGACACCGCATCCCTGTGTGGTATAAGGGTGATGAGATCTTCTGCGATATTGAGGCACCAGAGGGTGAGGGTTGGACACAAGACCCTGATACACTCGACACGTGGTTTTCTTCTGGACTATGGACATTCTCAACACTTGGATGGCCTGACGAGAACGCAATCGATTTCAAGACGTACCACCCAACACAGCTTCTTGAGACGGGCTATGACATCCTCTTCTTCTGGGTTGCGCGCATGATTCTCATGAGCACATATATACTCGGAGAGATTCCATTCGAAACCGTCTACCTCCACGGCCTTGTTCGTGATGCAAAAGGACAGAAGATGAGCAAGAGTAAAGGAAATGCGACCGACCCTCTTGAAATGATTGCAAAGTACGGTGGCGACGCTGTGCGCATGTCACTCATTGTCGGCACAGGCCCTGGCGCTGATACAAATTTCTCAGAAGATAAAGTGCGTGCATACAAGAAGTATGCCAACAAGATCTGGAATATCTCTCGCTTTGTCATCGAAAAGACCGAGGGTATTACTGTCGACCTCGACAAGCACCCGAAGCTTACCGACAAGGATGCAGCTGCTATCAAGGAGCTCAATGGGGTCATCGAGTACGTAGGTACACATGTGAGCGAATATAAGCTCCATCTTGCCGCCGAACACCTCTACCATTTCACCTGGCACACCCTTGCCGACGTGCTCATAGAGGAACGCAAGGCAATCCTATCTGAGGGTACCGATGAAGAGAAGTATTCTGCTGCCTGGACCTTGCGCACCATACTTGAAACGATACTCAAGCTGCATCACCCTTTCATGCCATTCATCACTGAGGAAATCTGGTCTCTACTTCCTCTCCGCACCTTACCACTTATTGTCACTCCATGGCCTTTGGCGAAGTAACAACAAATACGTTTTTCATCGCTCTACTGCTCGGACTCGTTCCGTCTCTTTTCTGGCTCTGGTTTTGGCTCCGTGAAGACCGGCTCCACCCGGAACCCAAAAGCATGATTATGCTCGCATTCCTTGGTGGTATGGTTGCAACGATGCTTGCTTATCCACTGGAGCGGGCCGTAGCAGATATTGGATTAACCGAGCAACAACGGTTCATGGTTTGGGTAGTAATGGAAGAACTGCTCAAGTATGCGGCACTCTTCTTCCTAGTATTACGTAGTCCTTACTTCGATGAGCCGATAGATGCGGTGATTTACATGATCACCATCGCCCTCGGCTTCGCGGCTCTTGAGAACACGCTCTTCATTCTTGGACCGCTCGCTTCGGGAGATCAAGCAACTGCAATGAATCTCACCGCGCTTCGCTTTGTTGGCGCAACGTTGCTTCACGTAGCATCTTCCGCTCTTGTCGGCATCGCAATGTCCTTTGCTTACTTCAAGGTAAAAGGCCATCGTATTCTTTTCTCAGTCTCAGGTATACTTGCAGCAATCACCCTGCATGCGATCTACAATCTGTCGATCGTCGAAAGCTCTGACCCAAGTACCGTGTATAATATATTCATTGGACTTTGGGTTTCTGTCCTTGGGGTGCTCTTGGCCTGTGAGCGCATTAAACGACTTCCACCTCGAACGCATCTCTCGTTTCCTAATCTAAAACGCATATGAGAAATACAAGCTTTTTCGAAAAATTAACCGGATCACTTCGTCTCACTGACGATGACCTTAAAGCACTCAATGAGCACGCTGATGGATCTAGCGAAACAGTATCTCCCGCTACAACTCCAAAAGTGACTCTTCCGAGTGCATATGATGATAATACGATCATTGAAGAAACAGATGAGGATTTTGAAATCCCTGATGATGCTGAAGTGGAAACCGTAGAGGAAGTCATCGAGGACGACTCGATTGATAGCGAGGAGATTGAGGAATACTACGAAGAGATCATCGATGAAGAAGAACCGGCGAGACACATGAAACTTGTGGATTTTGAGGATGAACCACAAATCAGAAACACCGAACAAGAAATCGAGGAAGAGGATGTTGAGGAAACGGACGATGATGAGGATTATCCGGTCTTCAACATTGAACACGAAGAAGAGCCTGAAGAAGCTCCACAGAAAATTCTCGATTATGATTCTCGTGCAATCGAGAAGAGTCCTCGACCACAGCGCCCAACACTTCCAATCGACATGTATGAGCTCCATCATGAGATAATCATTCGCACACTTGTGCCTGGAATTACTCCTGAAAACCTCAAGGTTTCAATCACTCGCGACCATGTCTCTATCTCAGGAACACGCCCTGCTCCTGATGGAGTGCCAAGCAAAAACTATTTCGAGAGAGAGGTTGAATGGGGAGAATTTTCTCGCATGATTGAACTTCCAACAGAAGTTGATGTCGAACATGCAGAGGCAGTTGAAAAGTATGGCCTACTCGTCATTCGACTTCCAAAAATCGATTCCATGAAGACTCAGGAATTAAAAGTGAAATCGGTCTAAAAATACAACGACTTCGGTCGTTGTATTTTTATATACAAAAACTCAGTACATTGCTGTACTGAGGAGAATATGGTCACTTATTTTTTCTGCAGCGAAGCAGCTGCCTTAAAACGAGATTTGAATTTCTCATATCGCTTACGAGTGTCCTCATTCGCAAGGAGCTGTTCCCTATTACGAATCTCGCGCGGGAGATTTGATGGAAGGCGTGCAATGAACTGTGAGGCAGTGAAGTCGCGATCCAACCCACTTGAAAAGCGATTGATATAATGGGAGCGGAAGTGTGCATAGCCCTCAACACTATCGAGTGACAGGCGAATGATGATTCCCCCAAAGTATTCCTGTGCAAGCAGAGCAACAACTGCACAGTGCCCCGAAAGCGGGTTATGTGAAGACCAAGTTTTTGCGTCAGCACTGGTATCACGCGCACAGATGTTGAGAATTATCTGAGAAAAGAGGCGTGGAGTTATGAGCTGATGAGCATGCATAGCTACTCCATACATGTACAAGTCTAGATATAGGATAGCAGAGGCAAGGAGGAAATGCTAATAGAAACAAATACTAAGTGCGGGTAGGGAGAATCGGTCCGAGTCTCTAAGTGTTTTAGGTACCCTGCGCCCAAAAAGCACTGGGAGATATCTCACGAACTTTGTTCGCGCACCCTAATGGGGCCCGCACGACAAAGTTCTTCGAGAACCCACGGTTCTCGACGGTATTCCTTTTGGAAATAGGAATACCTGCTCTCCTAGACGGGGAAGGCTTCCTTCCCCGACCCCCTTTCGTTCGATTCTCCCTTCCCGCACAAAAAGAAAAAACAGAGGCTTTCGCTCTGTTTTTTCTTTTTGTGCGGGTAGGGAGAATCGAACTCCCGACACCTGCTTGGGAAGCAGAAGTTTTACCACTAAACCATACCCGCATACTTTTATTCTAATACAGAACCTTTGGTTCTTGAAGCAGAAGTTTTACGATTAAGAACGTCGCTTCGCGAGCCAGGCGTTCTTGCCTCATAAGGAATCGCCTCCGCGATTCACATCAACTCAAGGAATTGCTGCGCACTTCCTCTTTGAGGTAAACCATACCCGCATACTTTTATTCTAATACAGAACCTTTGGTTCTTGAAGCAGAAGTTTTACGATATCACAGAGAAAACAAAAAACCCTTGCAGGTCTTTGGGGCACATTAGTTTCCAACAAAGACCTTCTTTGTGCGCGAAAGCAGACTAGAGTCCTTTATTTCGGTTGTTACCGACTGTTCACCCTTAGGATCTTTCTTGTCGGTAGTAATTACCATAACATTTTCACCTGCGCGTGCAACCATGTACTGCTCGCGGAAAAGCTCCTCCTGGCCTCTGGCGGTCTTCAGACGCTCATTTTCTGCACGCAATGCCTCTTCACGTGCCTTCATACTCACCAAATCTTCTTGGGCTCCAGCATACTTGTCAGCCTGTTCGGTATGGATGCGATATGACTCCGCCGTCCCACGAATAGACAGAAAAGTCAAAATTGCCAGTACGAGAACAACCGGCATTGAGAAAAGAGCCCTCGTTGCTTTCCTTTTTGCGCGATAAGGTGGCACAGTTGGCATATCTGTAGTATACTACAAAAACTAAATAATCATAGATATGTCAGTCACACTCTTTCGAAAGGCACAGAGCAAATGGGGTAAGCGCGTATTTGGCGTCCTCGGCGTCCTTGTGGCAGGTTCAATGATCCTCGTCTACGTCGCACCATTTTTTAACTAGGAAAAATGAGAGAAGCCAGCATGGGCATGCTGGTTTTTTGATACTTCAGGGCTTTGCCCTGGCAGGAAATCTCACGTCGCGATGCGGCGCACCCTAAAGGGGCCCACACCGCCCTGCTCCTTAGGAACCCACGGTTCCTAACGCTTTCTTTGAAGACAAAGAAAGCTGTGCTCCTCCACGGGGAACCTCCCCGTTCCCCGACCCCCTCGACGGTTCGATTTCTGCTAGGGACTACAAAATGCAAAAGACTAGAGGCTTCGCTCTAGTCTTTTGTATATTTTGTGCCCCTAGCAGGAATCGAACCTACATCTACTCCTTAGGACGGAGCTGTTCTGCCGGAAAAATCAAAAACCATACGAATTTTGTATGGTTTTTGATTGAGTTGATGTGGCGCGCGGTGGCACGACATCTACCGGCAAGAACGCCTGGTGCCCGGAGGGCCGTTCTTATCCATTGAACTCTTCTTATTGTGCCTCCAGCAGGAATCGGACCCACATCTACTCCTTAGGACGGAGCTGTTCTATCCATTGAACTATGGAGGCAAGAGCAAGCCCCGTGGGGCTTGCTTAAATGTAACACTACAGACTATTCAGGAATATTCAAGAGTCCTGCCACCTTTGGCTTATTGAAACCAACAATGATTTCACCATCGATATCAATAACTGGAACACCCATTTGACCTGACTTCTTCACCATCTCCTCGCGCTTTGCAAGGTCGGTACCAACATCAAACTCCTGAAATGCAATATTGTTCTTCGTAAAATACTCTTTTGCTAATTTACAATAAACGCAATACTGCGTTGAATATATAGTAACTGATTTCATGATCGAGAAACTAACGGGTAATGCTTGTATTCTAGCACAGGATTTTCGCGTGGTATACTATCAATATGGAAATGCAAGATCAGCGAATTGAGCGCATATTGCAGCTCACTGAGGAGACAAACAAGATTGTGCGTGGCATGCGCAATCAACACCGTATGTCCTCACTATTTAGAGTGATATATATTGTTGCATTTGTATATGCCTCATGGTGGGGTTATCAGCAAATGCTCCCTTATCTTAACCAGCTTAAGTCAACCTATGCGCAAATCAATGAGCTTAATAGGACTGCTCAGGAGGCAAAAACGACCGGCTCAGCTGAGATTCAAAAACTCCTCGATAGGCTTCCAAGTACTACCAAACCGCCTACGAAGTAGCTCGGGTACAGAGTCCTAAAATCACTTGAAAAACTCCCACAATAGTGTATACTCGAAAGACCTTATTTATTAAGGTCTTTCATTTGCAGAAAATGAATAGGCGCCGAGGTAGCTCAGTTGGTAGAGCGCCCGCCTGAAGAGCGGTAGGTCACCAGTTCGACCCTGGTCCTCGGCACAGCAAAATAAAACCCCTTCCAGGGGTTTTGTTTTATTCTGTGCTTCGAGGACCAGGGTCGAACTGTGAAGGGGTCGGGAAACGGGAGTTTCCCGCGGAGGAAGGCAGGAACCATTCCCGCAATGGTTCCGTCGGAAACCGTGGGTTTCCGAAAGACTTTGCCGCGCGAGGCTCCTCCGGAGTGCGCGAGCAAAGTCTTGTTCGACTCCTGTCCCGACACAGCGTGTCGCCCTTATCCTCTTCCCGTGCGGGCCCCTTTAGGGTGCGCCGCATCGCGACGTTCGACTCCTGTCCCGGCATCGTAAATCTCCATTCTTGCAACTAAATCATTTAAGTGTATTGTAACCTCAGTTCACCCACAGGGAGTGTTTTTATGGATTTCAAGGATTTCGTTACCAAGGCGCTCGAGAAAAAACCACAGTTGCTGGAACTGCTCGCCAGGGAGTTTCAGGTTGCAAATAGCACGGTTTTACGATGGGCGACGGGTGCTGCAGTTCCGCACCCGAAGACGCAAGAAACCATCCGCCGGTACATTATTGAACACTCCTGAATCATATATTTTCAATAGCCCCTCGCGCGGGCTATTTTTATTGCCTCGCTTAAAATATTTTCAAATTCTGCAAAAGCAATTATTACTACATTATTCAAGTAGTTGAGCAGCGCTTTGGTTAAGGCACGCCTCCCCTTTCCGCCTAAATATATTTCGATACTATAATAGTTAGCAATCAAAAACCCACACATCTGTGTGGATTTTCTTTAGAATGTCGCAGGAGTACCTGTTGCTGTTTCTGGAGTTGATGTTGCAACCGAATCATCCATTCCCGCAAAGAGCTCTGGGAACTTATCAGTAAGCAACTTCATTTCTGCCTGCATTTTACGGGCATAGTCTTTTTGCAAACGAGCAAGCTCAGCAAGATGCGCCTCACGCGCTCGCTGATCAAGCGTTGTCTTCTTTGCATTCAAAGTCTTTGAGAGTGCAGTTTTGGCGTCTTTGAGCCACGCATTATATTGTGCGAGCACCTTCTCGTCATTTGCACCCTTTGCACACTGCCCTTCAGCAAGCGCATTTGCAGCATCAAGGTTATCAATATAACCCGTAAGAGCCTTATCACGCTTTGCACGCTCCCCAAGGGAAGCTGGGCGACTTACACGTGCATACATATCGCGAGCCTTGTCGCTTGCAACACGAAGTTCGCGGATTGCGCGAGCAGAGTTGGTTGCGAAAGAATCAATGGCAGCAAATGCTTCAGGAGAGGTTGCGCGCGCGGAAAGAAACTCAATGAGCGCTGCTCGTGCTGCATCTTCTTGCGCACGATCCTCGGTACGAACCTCACTCAACTTCTTCTTGTCATCCTCGCGCTGAGAATCAATACGCTGCACATCGGCACGGTGCTCAGCAGCACGAGCAGAAGCATCAGCATGAACAGCTTCAGTCACTGTATCAATACGGTCACAGAAGCTCGTTATCTGCACAAGTGTTGTAGAGGCTGTCGTAGTAGCCGTTGTGGTGGCGGTAGTGGTTGCTGCTGCTGGAGAAGCAGTAACAAGCAAAAATACCGCAATCATGATTTTACTGTAGCGGTGCATCGTTTTGGGTGTTATCTGTATTAATCACAACTTCATTCAATGCTGCAAGTTGCGCGTCATAGGTCTCATCAATCGTTGCCTCAGAACGAGCCTCGCGGTCACCGGCACTCGAAATCATAGCGAAGAGCTGTCGTGGGTCATCCTTTGGTACAGGCTGAATTGCAGCAGGAACAACAGAGACTGCCATTGTAGCTGCAACGCGCTTTGCAGACGGAGCAGGCGCCGCAACAGGAGCTGTTTTCGCCGCCATAGCTGAAACGGGTGCCTGATCAAGTGCTGAAGTCTCGTTAGAAAAAGTTGCCATCGTAAGCTGTCCATCAGGAAGAGTTGGAGCGATTGGACCCTGTTCCGGACGGAGTGACACTCCAACCATAAGTACAAGTACTGCCATAGGTACCGCAAATGCCATCACATACTTCATGTATGGTGATGGGCGTACCGAAAGGAAACTACGCTCAGATACAGGACTTCCTGCACGAGCAAAGACACGATCAATGATATCCGCACGTGGAAGAATTGAACTACTGAAGAGTGCAGTTCCGTCAAGTGTATCCCAGTATTCCTTTGCAGAAGGAGCAAGCATCTCGGGGATGTGCGCAAGGTCAATGGCATGAGGAAAATCCACACCATCGCTGTGTGCGTCAACGAGGCGACAGATCATCGCATCATCAAGTTGTAGATTATTCATTGTCATTTTGTTCTTTGCTTAACACTGCCCGCATCTTGCGAAGTGCACGTGCAACATGTTGCCGTATAGCATCTTCGCGCTTACCAAGTTCTTCCGCTATTTCTGCATAGGATCGCTCACCGTAGAACTTTAGTGCAACGACGTCACGCTCAGTATCAGATAAAGCCTCCATGGCTCTTAGGATATCGTCCCGAACGTCGCCAAGTAGCGCTTCTCTGTCAGTGCGATCGCCGCTATCATGAGCATTAAGGAAATCGGTATCAATTGTGTCAGCTCGCTTTTTCTTGGCTCGGTTAATAATGAGGTTCCTGGCTATAGTAAAGAGATACGGGAGCATCCCCTTACCCTGGTCATTATATCGATCGAGTGCCGCAAAAGCACGGATGAAGGCATCTTGGACGATATCGTCTGCCTCCTCCTTGTCGTTAATGCGAATGTACACGAAGCGATAAAGGGGCGTGGCGTATTCCTCATAGAGGTTCGCGCGCGCTTCCTTATCACCCTGTTTTGCCCGTGCAATCAGCTGCTCGAAATCCATCATCATAGTATACACGATTTTTAGTCTTTGGGCAGGGTGCACCTAGGAAATAATGGCTTCTGGGCTCATTTACGTAACAACTGTAACGTGATTTTGTGACACTTCCCTATGCACAATTTTCATCTATGATACTAAATCCTTGACAAGGTATAAAAATATGGCCCTGTATATGAAAAACCAGCCACTGCTGGTTTTTCGCTCAAAGTCCACCACTAGCTTCCAAGATACTTCTTGTTTTGAAGCTTCTCGGGCATCAGGTCGGTCTTTGTGTAGAGTTCGTACCCCTTACCATAACCCGCATCCTTCATGAGGCTTGTGACGGGATTACGAATGAGGAGTGGCACTGGTAACTCGCCAAGCGTACGGACATCTGACTGCGCTGCACGGAAAGCCTCATAAGAGGTTCGGTCTTTCTTTGCCTGTGCCAAATAGACCGTCGCATGCGCGAGGTTTATTACGCACTCAGGATAACCAATCATCTGACAGGCCTGGAATACCGCATTGGCAACCACAAGTGCCGTTGGTTGCGCAAGTCCCACATCTTCACTCGCGAAGATAATCATGCGTCGCGCGATATACAATGGGTCTTCCCCACTCTCCGTCATACGTGCAAGGTAATAGAGGGCCGCATCGGGCTGACTCGCGCGCATACTTTTTATAAAAGCTGAAATGATGTTGTGATGTTCCTCCCCACCCTTGTCATACTTCAAGTGCCTCGACTGGACGGCTTCCTTAAGGTGATCAATTGTCACCGTACCGTATAATGCGAGTGTTGCATCAAGAATCGTGAGCCCCTGACGCGCATCCCCACTAGCAACCGCGATGAGCCAATCGAGTGCATCGTCAGTCATATCGGGGACTGCTCGTAAGAAGAGTTTGCGCATGTCTTCCTCAGTATGATTCTCAAGTACAAACACACGACATCTCGAGAGCAATGCGCGATTCACTTCGAAGGATGGATTTTCTGTCGTCGCACCAACAAGAGTGAGCACACCTTTCTCAACAAAAGGCAAAAGGTAATCCTGCTGTGCCTTATTAAACCTATGAATCTCGTCAAGAAAGAGTACTTTCGGCTCTCCTTGTGTATCTTCATCAACAATCTTCGTAATATCTCCCTTCCCTGCAGCAACCGCAGAAAGTTCATAGAAACGCGCTCCAAGCGCTTGTGCATAAATGCGCGCGAGCGTCGTCTTGCCGACACCCGGTGGTCCCCACAGAAGGAAGGAGAAGCGCTTCTTCTGCTCTATAGCAAGACGAATAGGCTTTCCTTCTCCAACAAGGTGCGCTTGTCCGATAAAGTCCTTGAGACTCGTAGGACGAAGGCGATTAGCGAGCGGTTCCATGGAGGTATCATAGCAAAGATACGCGATGCAGGGTATATGCGTATGAAGGTAACTAGGAATATGAATACACAAACGCAAAAGACGCAAGCCAGGCCCGCGTCTTTTATGCACCCCAGAACCAAATCACTTTCCCCTCTTGCTCCTAAATAATCGTGAGGAATTAAGGAGCGGGAGAAAGTCAGTACCAAAATTATACGCCGCAGCAAGAGGAATTCCAGCAAAACGAGTGAGCACCAAGAAAACACCAAGCGCATTAGTTACAAACCATATGCCAATATTCCCCCATACAACGCCACGCACACGACGTGCGAGCATAATCATCTCTGGTATTCGTTCAAGCTGATCGGTAAGCACGATGATATCAGCCGCTTCAATTGCAACTGCAGTGCCAATACTCCCCATCGCTATTCCGATATCAGCACGCACAAGTGCTGGCGCATCATTAATACCATCACCAACCATCGCAGTCACTCCCTGCTCAGACAACTCAGCAATTCGCCTCAGCTTATCTTCCGGAGATAACCCAGCGACATATTCCTCAATTCCAAGAGTTGTTGCGATATCTTCTGCAACTTCCTTGCGGTCACCAGTGAGCATAACTGTATGAATCCCCATAGAAGTCAATTGTGCGAGCGCTGTTTTCGCTTCGAGTTTTGGCGTATCTGCGGCGATGATCGACCCGAAATACTTACCCCCAACGTAAACAAGCAAGATAGTCTTTCCGCCGTGCTGATGTATACCGCCAATACAATCCCGCGCATCCCCGTCGAGAACGATTCCTGATGCCTCTAGTGCCCGATGATTACCTACAACGACTTCAGTCCCTTCTGAGCTAATATGAATGCCCGCACCCCTGAGAACCTCTACGTGATCAGGGTCACGAGGTTCTCCAACAACCTTGCATGCCTCTGCATATACTGCCCTACCAATTGGATGTTCAGAAAACTTTTCCGCCATTGCAACGTACTGCCAGAATTGACGTAGTGGTACTCCTTGTGCGAGTTCCACAGAATCGACTGCAAATTTTCCAAGCGTCAATGTTCCTGTCTTGTCAAAAACGACCGTCCGTATCTTTGCCAGAGCCTCAACATGCTTTCCACCCTTGATAATAACTCCGCGTCGCGCTGCTTCTCCAAGCCCAGCCTCCATGGCAAGAGGTATCGCAACGGCTATATCATCGGCGCAAATTATAAGGAAAAATGCTGCGACCATTGCTGGATCACGTGTGAATATGTAAATCAGTACACCAGCAAGCGCCACGATGGGGAGGAATATTCCCGCAAACTTGTCCGCAAAGCGCTGTGCTTTTGACTTCTGTACTGCAGCCGCTCGCATCAACGTAAGTAAACGTGCGAGTGTAGTGTCTTCACCGACTTGTGTCGCACGAATCTTAAGCACTCCACCAGCAAGCAAAGTGGCAGTATACACCTCGGCACCAATAGTCTTCTCCTCTGGCACTGATTCACCAGTAAATGAAGACTCATCAATGATTGCTTCTCCAAAAATGATAAGCCCGTCGACGGGTATACGTTCACCCGCCTTTACCACAAGAATATCCCCAACACGCACGTCCTCGGGACCAATATCTTCAACTATATCACCAGAGAGCTCTCGGTGCGCCACTTCTGGACGCAAGCGCAACAACTCCTCAATAGCATTATTTGCTCGGGACTTTGTACGCCACTCAAGGTAGGAAGCGAAGGTGAGCATGAGATCTATCCATACCGCCGCAGTTGGATGATTAAGCACAAGTGCAACAATAAGCGCAAATAGATTAAATACCTCAATCGTAATCTCTCTGCGATAAAGTTGTTGCACAGAAACAAAAAGAAGTGGGAGAGCACCCAATATAGCAACAGCCCAAATTATATTGTTTACAAAAGATACATAGTCGGAACCAGCAAACGCTTTTTCAAGGATGAGTGCCCCTGCAAGAAATGGAGCAATGAGAAATTCTCTTCTCGGTGAATCAAAAGACTGCCTCACATGAGCAAGCATATTCATTGCTTAATTGTAGCATACGTCACTTAAGGATATAGAAGCAAATGATGCAATTTGGAATTTTCATGTTGCTAAACGAGAAGATAGTAGATATGCGCACTTGTCAAGCAAAGAATTACGTGCCTAAATAAAACAATACTATCATATACTATAGGGTTACTTCGGAGGGCTATTTTGGCGACATACTGGCGCTGGTACAGAATAGTGCTATCCTAAACACCATCATGCGTAATGCCCATATTCTTATTATTGAGGACCACTCCACCCTCCTTCCTTATATTGAAAAGTCGCTTCAAAAAGAAGGTTTCCTTGTGACCTCTATTTCCAATCAACAGAATGCTTCATCGCATCTGAGTGACACTAAATTGTCACTCATTATTCTTGACCGAATACTTCCTAACGCTTCCGGCACAGCACTCGTACACACACTCGCTCAGCAACAACCACAAACACCTATCCTTGTACTCTCTGACGCGCCAGAGAAACTCACCCGTGACGAGCTCAAGAAGTTACGTCTCGAAAATTTTCTTA
The DNA here is from genome assembly GCA_035583355.1 of Candidatus Paceibacterota bacterium. NCBI lineage: Bacteria > Bacillati > Minisyncoccota > Minisyncoccota bacterium. The sequence goes on from DATEZQ010000008.1 coordinate 20,121, forward strand.
TTAAACCATTTGCTTTTCAAGATTTTCTCTCGATGACGAGGGATATCTTGGAAAAACACGCGGGCCTCGGTGATGAACTTGTTCTCGATAATCTCATCGTAGACACAAAAAATAAGCTGGTAAAGCGTGGCGGTAAAACGATTATTCTTACAAAAAAAGAACACGTGCTTCTCACTTATCTCATGAAGCACCGCGATCATGCGGTCCCTCGCGCGGACTTATTAGAAAATGTTTGGGGAATGCAAATTGACCCCCTCTCAAATACGATAGAGGCGCACATTCTCTCGCTACGCCACAAGATTGATTCCGCAGGTCAGACAAAACTCATCCATACTGTTCCGAAATTCGGATATCGCATGAGCATCAATAAATAAAACCCACACTAAGTGTGGGTTTTATTTATTATTTTCGCTTTGCCTTTGAACGCTCTGTCTCAGAGAGGAGCTTCTTGCGCAAACGGATGCTCTTTGGAGTGATCTCGAGGTACTCGTCATCATCCATGATTTCCATTCCGTTCTCAATACCAAGTACCACAGGTGGCACAAGGTTGATTGCTTCGTCAGAACCTGACGCGCGCATGTTGGTGAGCTGCTTACCCTTCGTTGGGTTCACAAGCATCTGCTCTCCCTTGCTGGTGTTACCAACAATCATACCCTCGTAGACTTCCGTCGTTGGAGTGATATAGATTTGGCCACGCTCCTGGAGATTCCAAAGCGAGAATGCAAGTGCCTTGCCTGACTCCATAGAGATCATAGCACCGGCATTGCGGTGATCGATCTCTCCTGCCCATGGGCGGAAGCCGATGACGCGTGATGACATGATACCCTCACCGCGTGTATCGACAACGAATTGCATACGGTAACCAAGGAGACCACGTGTTGGACCCTCGAAGACCATACGAACCATATTGTCGTGCTGGACCATGTGGGTCATGACTGCACCACGCTTGCCGAGCTTCTCGATGACTGCACCCTGCGATACCGCTGGGACGTCAATCGTCACCTCTTCAAATGGCTCACTCTTCACACCGTCAATATCCTTCACGATGACCTGTGGCTGTGAGATTTGAATTTCAAATCCCTCACGGCGCATGTTCTCGAGCAAGATTGCAACATGGAGCTCTCCACGACCTGCAACCCTAAATGACTCTCCTGATGCAGACTCAAAGTCCACACGAAGACCCACATTAACCTCGAGCTCCTTCTCAAGACGCTCACGGATCTGACGACCAGTAACGAACTTACCCTCGCGACCTGCGAACGGTGAGTTGTTCACGAGGAAATTGAGCTCAATCGTAGGCTCATCCACGGTAATCATTGGAAGCTGCTCAACATCTGCTGAGTGCGCGATTGTTTCACCGATGAAGACATCGGGAATACCCGCGATGATGCCGATGTCTCCAGAGACGAGCTCAGGAACCTCGACACGCTTGATACCACGGAAAGCGAAAAGCTTCGTGATCTTTGCCTTACGTGCAACGCCGTTGTTGATAACGACGAGATTGTCGGCATCCTTCACGACACCATCAACGACACGGACGACTGCGAGGCGGCCCAAGTAGTTATCATATGCGAGGTTGAAAGGCTGTGCACGGAGTGGAAGCGTTGTATCACCATTTGCGACAGGAACGTACTCGAGCACCATATCAAGGAGCGGAGTGAGGTCCTTGCGCTCATCGTCGAGTTTGCGCATAGCGACACCCTCGCGACCGATTGCGTAACAAACATGGAAATTCATCTGCTCCTGAGTAGCACCGAGATCCATGAAAAGTTCAAGGACTTCCTCCTCAACGCGGTGAGGATCTGCTGCAGGCTTGTCGATCTTGTTGATGACAACGATTGGCTTGAGGCCGAGATCAAGTGACTTCTTCAAGACGAAACGTGTCTGTGGCATAGGACCTTCTTGTGCATCGACGATAAGGAGCACGCTGTCGATAGAACGGAGCACGCGCTCAACCTCAGAACCGAAATCGGCGTGGCCTGGTGTGTCCACGATGTTGATCTTTGTGTCCTTGTAGTATGCTGCAGTATTCTTTGAATAGATGGTGATACCGCGCTCGAGCTCAAGTGAGTTCGAGTCCATAGACTCACCTTCTGCAAACATGCCCGTCTGGCGCATAAGCGCGTCGGTCAATGTCGTCTTCCCGTGGTCGACGTGCGCAATGATTGCGATGTTACGAATTTCCATAATAAGTGATGTTTAGAAGCATGGCACAAGGTTCAAGGAAAGCGAGTGGATGAAATTCGAGGAACGGGCAAAATATCGAAGGAGTCGTACATGGAGTACGATGACTGAGATGTTTGGGTGCCCGTGACAAAGAAGTTCGCCTCTCGCTTTTCTTAAATAAAAAAGAGCCAGATGCCATGTATATAATGTCGCGATATTATAGCATGAAAAGTATTGTTTTGCAAGGATTTTGGCTTCTGCCATATAGATATTTCCAGCTATTCTATTGACAAAGATTTTTTCTCCAGCATAGTATCCTGAGTTACGCGCACCTTCCCTACAACCAAAGGAGCTTGCATGAACTTGCTCACCATCATCATCGGTTGTGCACTCATCAACACCCTCGCCTTCGGCCTCGGCCTCACCCATCGGCCACTCGGCACCATCATCAGCTCGATCATCGGCATCGCGCTCGGGCATGCGGCCGCATGGCTCATTACCAAGCTCGCGTACAAGGAAATGAAGAGCACAGCCTTCGCCTTCCTCACGCTGCCCCAGAATGATCGCATCAGGTTCGTCGAACTCATCCACAAGGATGGCAAAGACTACCTGCAGATCTATACGAAGTCGAAGTCAGGCGAACCCGTCGAGGACATTCTCTCCACCGAGGAAGTCACGATCGGTGTCTGCAAGGATGAACGTGAGGCGTTCGTCTGTAAGCGCGAGCTGCGCATCAAGAACAAGCTTCTGCGCCTTCTGGCGCTTACCCGGGGCGAGTTCGTGGACTACCACCTCACCGCTCCGTACAATCATCTTCCGTAAACACTCACCTACTGAGGGCCCCGCGCCCTCAGTTTTTTCCTAAAATATTGCTTAGTTAAGGCACTTTTTCGATACTCCCCTATTTACAAATTATTAAAATAGTGTTATTGTAGCCGAATATGAAATCACCCCACTCAAGCTCATTTGGCCCACGAAAGTCATTTGGAGGAAAGCCATCATTTGGTGGCGACCGCGGAGGCCGTCCATCATTTGGCGACCGTAAGCCACTGCGAGACCGCCCATCATTCGGGGATCGTCCACGTCCATCTTTTGGTGACCGTGGTGGACGCCCATCATTCGGAGGAGATCGCGGAGGCCGTCCATCATTTGGCGGTGACCGTGGCGGACGACCATCTTTCGGTGATCGTAAGTCTTTCTCGGACCGTCCACGCTTTGGAGGTGATGCACGTCCATCGTTCGACGATCGACCACGCCCATCTATGGGTGAGCGCAGCAATGAGCGCGAGGATCGCTTCCCTGAGAATGGGCAGCGTCGCGTTGAGCGCAGCTTCACACAAGATTTCGAAAAGCCAACAGCAAGTGCACGACCTGAGCGTCCTACGCTCATGAATAACGTCATGGCACAGGCAACGAACGAGGCAGACACACTTACGCCACGCAAGCAGAAGTCTTACATGCGCACCACTCCAGGTAATGAGCAGACCGGCGATGCACAGACCTCATGGGGTCAGGTATCAGACTGGTATGACAAGCACTTGGAGACCGAGGAAGATACCTACCATCGTATGGTCATCCTCCCAAACCTCGCTCGTCTCGTCGCACCACAGGACGGAGAGCACATCCTCGAGCTCGCTTGTGGACAAGGTTTCTTCGCTCGTCGCTTCCAGGAGGAAGTAAAGGGTGCAGTCATCGATGGTATGGACATTAGTCCTGAACTCATCGAGATTGCAAAGAAGCGTGCGCCAAAGATGAACTTCATGGTTGGTAATGCAGAAGAGTGTGCAGGAATCGCAGATAATACCTACGATACTGTTTACATGGTGCTTGCCATCCAGAATGTTGAGCGCATCGATAAGCTCTTCGGTGAAGTACAGCGCATCTTGAAGACTGGTGGAACATTCCACGTCGTCATGAATCATCCCGCTTTCCGCATTCCAAAGGAATCATCATGGGAGTATGTTGATGAGAAGAATGTACAGTCACGTCGTATCGATGCGTACCTCTCTACCTCAAAGGTTGCGATGGACATGCATCCTGGCATCGTCGGCTCACCACAGACCATCTCATTCCACCGCCCACTCCAGACCTACTTCAAGCAACTCACGAAGTTCGGCTTCGCGATAGACAAGCTCGAAGAATGGATCTCGCACAAGGTAAGCGACAACGGACCACGTATGGATGCAGAGAATCGCGCTCGAAAAGAGTTCCCTCTCTTCATGTACTTACGTGCAAAGAAGCTCGCATAATATAAAATGCACCGCAATCTGTGGTGCATTTTATATTATTAGAACATAGATTCCATGTCACAAACAAGCCCTCTCGTGACTTATTATTAGCGAATGGGCCGAGGACTTCTCGCGACCTTTTCAGCAATTATATGAAAAAAATACTTATTCTTAGCGGTATTTTCCTGCTCTCTGCAACAAGTGCAAGCGCAATGTCAGTAAAATACCTTGGACCGCCGATACGCGCGAAGGCAATTCCCGTTGTATCTCATATCAGCACATCAACTGCACAAGTAACACTTGGGCACATTGAGTATCTTGAGACCGTCGCATCAAGCACAGCATCAAGCACTGATTTAGGACTTATAACAAAAAATGGCTACTTCGAATACGGAGAAACACACCAAGTCTGCATCGCAATCTATCCTACCCCGGCTGCATGTCTTCCAAAGACAACAGAGAAAGGTGCAACAACTACCGTGCTCAAGGACCTAAAGCCAAACACAGAGTACTTCGTGCGCTATGTGAAGGATTCAAGCATTCAGTGTATTACCACACCATGCCCTACTAATGAATGGAGGAGTGAGCAAATAGAGTTCAAGACATTAAAAATCGCTTCTACTTCAACAAGCACAACCACTCCGGATCGTGACAATGATCACAAGGATGACAATAAGCAGAAGAAGTTCAAACGTGATCTTTGGTATCGCACACGTGGTGACGAAGTGAAGACACTGCAGGAAATTCTTATTAAACTTGGATTCCTCAAAGGAGAAGCAACGGGCTTTTTCGGCAACGACACCTTTAAAGCAGTCAAGAAATATCAGCGCGAAGTGATGCATATTGCACCTACCGGAAAGGTTGGTCCGATGACACGCGGATCGCTCCATGTTGAAGACTAATGAAAATGAGCACTCCAGTGCTCATTTTTGTTACCTTTACAGAGGAGAAGATATATTCTAGGATGAATCTAGATTTCTTTTCTGGAGACTCTGATGACAATTAAGATCATTCACGGCTCACTGAGCCCCTCGAAAGTAGCTGCAGTAGACAGGACTCTTCTTCAGCATTTCTCGACGCCGTTCACGCTCATCAGCATTCCAGTTGACTCTGGCGTCTCAGAGCAACCTCGTTCGCTCGCAGAGACCGTCAGGGGTGCCAAAATCCGAGCCTGCGAAGCGCTCATCCATGGAAAAGGTGATCTTGGAATCGGTTTAGAATCTGGAATCGCCGAGTTTCCTGGATCAAGAAGTGGCGCAATGGAAATCACCGTCTGCGCGGTATTCAATGGCAAGAACTATGCTCTTGGCACTTCTGCGGGGTTTGAAGTACCAGTGCCGGTCATGGGCGACATCATCGCGAACACACACACGCTCACCGACGGATTCGAGAGCGTTGGATTCATCAAGAGCAAAGCAGAGCGCGAACATGGCGAGGGGAACATCCTCGTGAAGCTCACCCACGGCCTCATGAAGAGGCAGGACCAAAACGAGCAGGCACTCCTCACCGCTCTCGCCCAGCTCAACTTCCCCGACCTTTACGGATACAACACCTAGCATCAAACGCACCCATCGGGTGCGTTTTTCTTTGCATGGCATTTCACCCAGCCCTACCCTATGAAACACTGAGGATTTTTGCTTGCGACGGCTTGGCTGGAGCCCGATAGTGTACAGTGATACATGGAGCGCGAAGCCTGAAGCCGTCCCAAGCAAAAAGACCAGTGCCGAAATGACTACTTACGAGAATACAATAAATTGCGCAATATAAAATGCCGCCCCAAAGGGGCGAGCATTTTAGTAATTGCGCAATTTGTTGATGTTCTCGTGTTGCCTAATCTTCTCGTGCGCTTTCGCCTCGATTTGTCGTATACGCTCACGCGTCACACCAAACTCCTTACCCACTTCCTCAAGCGTGTGCTGCACGCCATCCTCAAGTCCGTGACGCATCTCAAGAATCTTGCGCTCCTTTGGAGAGAGTTCTGCAAGCACTTCCTGAATTTGCTCTGAGAGAATAAGACGAGATACCTCCTGATCAGGAGACAAGATACGCTCATCGGCGATAAATTCACCGAGTGTCGACTTATCTTCATCATCACCAATTGGCTTCTCAAGAGAAACAGTATCTTGATCGATGTTCTGAATGTTTCGGACACGCTCGACTTCGATACCCATTTCCATTGCAATTTCCTCAGCCATTGGCTCGCGACCGAGGTCTTGAGTCAAGCGACGGTGAATTTGCTTATACTTCGCAATCGTCTCCACCATGTGGACAGGAATACGAATGGTACGTGATTGATCGGCAAGCGCACGAGTGATTGCTTGGCGAATCCACCATGTAGCATAGGTACTGAACTTGAATCCCTTAGACCAATCGAACTTATCGACAGCCCTAAAGAGTCCGAGGTTACCCTCCTGAATAAGATCAAGAAGTGTAAGATCAGGAGAACGACCGACATACTTCTTTGCGATAGAAACAACGAGTCGGAGGTTCGCGCGTGCAAGCAGGCCCATAGCCTCCTCGTCACCCGCTGCGATGCGCTGTGCGAGCTCACGCTCGTCCTTTGCCATAAGCAGTGGGTACTGACCAATTTCGCGGAGATACATCTGCGTAGAGTCACCACCTGCACCCTTACCGAGCTTACGGGTGATGAGTTCCTCATCGGTGTGCACATCAAGCAAACCACCGGACTCAATCACATCAACACCAAGATTTGAAAGGCGCTCATAGATATCATCAAGGAAATCGATATTGTTCTCGATCTCTGGATACGTACGAAGAATTTCGTCATAGGTTACGAAACCACGCTCACGTCCACGATGGACAAGCGACTGAAGCTTCTCCTCAAGGCCCTTACGAGCGCGCTCACCGGTCTTTGGTGGGTGCGGAGCAAGCTTCACCTTTTCATGCTTCTCTGCCTTCTTCGAGGCCTTTGTAGGCGCCTGAGGTACCTTCTTCACTGGAGCAGCTACTTTCTTCGCCGGCTGCACCTTCTTGGCTGGTGCTACCTTCTTAGCCGGTGCGGCTTTCTTTGGTGCAACCTTTTTTGCAGGAGCTGCCTTCTTTGGTGCTGCCACCTTCTTCGTAGGCACTGCCTTCTTTGGAGCTACCTTCTTCGCAGGAGCCACCTTCTTTACCGCAACCTTCTTCGCAGGTGTTGCCTTCTTTGGCGCCACCTTCGTTGTCTTCTTTGTTGTAGCCATATGATAGTGTGATATTAGTAAAAATAAGGGTTTTTGCAACCTATACAGCACAGGGACCAGCTGTCCTTGTTATCCTAATAGAGATGGGCTCTATTACGCATGCGATCCTCAACGGCAATGATTCGTGGAGTGAGTGAACGGTACTGAGACATGAATTGGGACGTATCCTCTCGTGCACTCTCAGCTCGCGCAATTTCTCTAAGCAGAAACTCTTGACGCTCCTTCAATAATTCACGCTCGATACGATCAAGTAGTTCCTCGGCGATTTCCTCAAGCTTTGCTTCAGGAGTATATCTGCTCTCTGCCATAATCAAGAGACGCGATGCGTCACCTTCATCTGGCGCAAGTGGCGCTACCTCAAGTTCTTTAAAAAGTCGCTCTCGAGATTCCCGCACTGCAGCGTGGGAAAGCTTGGCCTCAGGATGGATTTCTTGCCAAAGCAATAATCCAAGCAGTTCTTCCTCAGCACGAATGCGTGGGGACACATTGCGAACGGGTGGACGTTCTATGACCACTTCAGTTCGTTCATCTTCATATACGGGCTCTTGCTCAGCTTCTCGCACAGAGCGCTTAAGGTCATCCCAAACGACATCTTCGCGGACTCCAAGAAGGCGTGCAACCTCAAGCACAAGATGTGCCTGTGCGATCCTGCTTGGTACTGCAGCAACCAACGGAAACACCTCTTTATTAATGCGCTCGCGGAGTGGTTCGCCATGAAGTCCCAATTTGACATACAGTCTAAGCAGATAAGGCACCACGGGCTCAGCAGATGCAAGTACTTCATCCCATTTTCCAGGATGGAGGGCGATGAAGTCTGCGGGGTCTTTGCCATCAGGAATAGTGGCTACACGGACCTGTATGTCTTGTGTGAGTGCAAGCTTCGCACTACGTAGTGTTGCCTGCACACCCGCGCTATCTGCATCAAGTGCAAGAATGATCTTATTGGTCAGACGCTTGATGAGCGAAATTTGTGGAGGAGTCAAAGCAGTCCCAGAAATTGCAATCGTATGCTCAGCGCCTGCCTGATGTGCCATGATACAGTCCATCTGCCCTTCGACGAGTACTGCACAGTCTGCCTTACGCATAGGAACCTTTGCCCTATCATACGCGAAAAGCACGCGTGACTTGTCATAGAGTTCCCCTTCAGGAGAATTAAGATACTTCGCAACTGGTGTACCATCGGGAGCCTTTTGATCTCCCCAGACACGACCAGTAAATGCAATCACGCGACCAGACGGATCCATGATAGGAAACATGATGCGTCCACGGAAAGTATCATAATACCCTTTTCCTTCGATCTTCTTTACGACACGAGAACGCTCGATTTCAGAATCTGCAAAACCTTTTGCATGAAGTGCGTCATAAAGTGCGCGCCACTCAAGCGGTGCAAATCCGATGCGGAACTTCGCTATTGTCTCATCAGTAAGACCGCGACTGTGAAGGTATACTCGTGCCTCATCGTGCTTTGCAAGATGTGCCTCAAATATCTTTGTCGCAACTTCCATAAGTTCTACGAGCCTTTCTTTCGCATTTTTTTGCTGGTTCAATAGTTCACTACTGCGTTCAGGTAATTGCACTCCCGCCTTAGCGGCAAGCACCTGAAGTGCCTCAGGAAATGATAGACCCTCAATCTCTTGGACGAATGTGAAAATGTCTCCACCTTTAGCGCAACCAAAACAATAATATGCGTCACGAGCAGGAGAAACGTTGAATGATGGTGTACGCTCCTTATGAAACGGACAAAGCGCGCGGAAGTTACTCCCTGCACGCTCCAATCTCACATATGTTCCAACTACTTCGGCAATAGGTAGTCGTGCTTTTATTTGTGCGATATGGTCCATAGATTTAAGTGTTTCGCCACGATGCATACTCTTCCCTCCTCATGCGCACACACGAGCAAGCTCATGTGTGCTGAGAAAAGAGAAATTAGAGCGCTTCTTCTGCGACTGCCTCTTCTGCCACAACTGGTTCAATCTCATTTGACCAGAAACCAGTTCCTGCAGGAATAAGACGGCCGAGGATAACGTTCTCCTTGAGTCCGCGGAGATGATCCGTAGCTCCTTCGACTGCGGCCTGAATAAGGACGCGTGAAGTGCTCTGGAACGATGCTGCAGAAAGGAATGACTCCTTCGTGAGAGCGATGTCAGTAATACCGAGCACGATGCGCTCAGCAACTGCGGGCTCGCCACCCTTGGCGATGACTGCATTGTTCTCATCGACAAGCTCTGCCTCTTCGACAGTATCACTTGGAGAGAAACGCGTATCACCAGGCTGACGCACGCGCATGCGTGAGAACATCTGGCGCACCATGATTTCGAGATGCTTACGTGAAGTTGAAACACCTTGTGTCTCGTAAATACGATTGATCTCAGAAATGATGTAACGCTCTGCGGCCATCTTGCCACCATACTTGAAAAGTGTTTCGATATCAGCGTAACCGTCGGTCATGATCTGACCTGCGACCACTGTATCTCCAACCTTTACCTTTGGCTGACGGCGATATGAAACTGAGTGCTCAGCTTCATTCTTACCCTTCTTACCACCCTCACCAACGACAACGATCACGAGGTCCTCCTTGTCACCGCGGCGAATTTCCGCAACAACACCGTCGAACTTTGCAACTGCGGCTTCAGCCTTTGGAGACTGGCGCTCGAAAACGTCTTCAACGCGAGGGAGACCCATCGTAATGTCCTCACCAACTGCACCACCGGCATGGAACGTACGCATTGTAAGCTGCGTTCCTGGCTCACCGATAGCCTGTGCGGCGACGATACCTACAGTCTCACCGAGCGCAACAATGCGTCCACGACCGAGGTCCATTCCGTAACACTGCTGACATACGCCACGGAGCACCTTACAGGTGAGTGGTGAACGTACGTTTGCAGTAAGTACACCAGCCTTGTCTGCGGCAATAGCTTCGTCGCGACCCATAAGTGTACCCTTCTTAAACACTACCGTGCCGTCTGGTGTGACAATGTCCTTTGCGGCAACGCGACCACGGAGGAGGCGTGAAAGTGGGATTTCAATACCACCTGCATTCTCCTTCGAAAGTGCAATACCTGAACGATCGTTACAATCCTTTTCGGCAACGATGAAGTCCTGTGCAACATCAACGAGACGACGAGTGAGGTAACCGGCCTTTGCGGTATTAAGCGCGGTATCGGTCATACCCTTACGTGAACCGTGCGTTGAGAGGAAGTACTCGAGTGGAGTAAGACCCTCCTTGAGTGACGGGATCATCGGGAAGTCAATGATGCGGCCCGATGGTCCTTGTGTGAGTCCCTTCATACCGACCATCTTCGTCACCTGGTTAATAGAACCACGAGCACCCGAGGTAATCATGTCGACAACTGGACCATCCTTTGGAAGTCCGGCTGGCACCACGCGCTGAATCGCATTTTCGACTTCGCGCCAAATCGTAATGACGGCATCATACTTCTCTTCGATAGAGAGCAAACCGTCATTGTAGTGAGCAAACACTTCCTTCTCATTGCGGTATGCCTCTGCAAGGATCGCATCCTTCTCTGGTGGAACGTTCACGTCAGAAAGTGACCAGGTAATACCTGACTTAGTGACGTACTTGTATCCGAATGCCTTCACCTTGTCGAGTACGTCTGGAGTTGCGTCCACGCCGTACTTCGTAAGGAGGTCATCCACGAGATTTGAAAGGTCCTTCTTTGTGATCTCCTTATTGATATAAGGGAAATCCTTTGGCAAGACTGAGTTGAAGAGCAAGCGTCCTGGAGTCGTTTCGAATGGCTTTCCACCAAAGATTGCATACTTAGGACTTGTTGATGGCATGACCGTAACCTTTGCACGGAAACCTACAACATTGAAGTCATATGCAGTAATCGCTGAGTTTGGAGATGGAAAAATCTTTCCCTCACCCTTGTCACCATTGATGATCTTTGTCATCCAGTAACAACCAAGAACGATGTCCTGTGATGGATTCACGACTGGATCACCAGAACCTGGCTTCAAGAGATTCTTATTCGATGCCATGAGCTCACGAGCTTCTGCCTGTGCCTCATCTGAAAGAGGAACGTGAACAGCCATTTGGTCTCCATCAAAGTCAGCGTTAAAGGCTGGCGTAACGAGTGGGTGGACCTGGATAGCATTACCTTCGATAAGGATTGGCTGGAAGGCCTGAATACCAAGGCGGTGGAGTGTTGGTGCACGATTGAGGAGCACGTACTTACCCTTAATCACCTCTTCGAGATTTGCCCATACCTCTGGGATACCATCGTCAATGAGACGATTTGCACCGCGGATGTTGAAGGCAAGACCCTGTTCGATGAGCTTTGCAATGACAAATGGGCGGAAGAGCTCAAGTGCCATGTGCTTTGGAAGTCCACACTGGTGGAGCTTCAAATCTGGACCGACGACAATAACCGAGCGACCTGAGTAGTCGACACGCTTTCCGAGAAGGTTCTGACGGAAGAGTCCACCCTTACCCTTAAGCATATCAGCGAGGCTCTTGAGCTCACGCTTACGTGCAGGGCTCGCAGCCTGACTTGCAGTGTTGTGACGAATCGAGTTGTCGATAAGTGCATCGACTGCTTCCTGGAGAATACGCTTCTCGTTGCGGAGAATGACCTCAGGTGCATCAATCTCAAGAAGTTTCTTGAGACGGTTATTGCGGTTAATGACACGACGATAGAGATCGTTCACATCACTCGTTGCATGACGTCCACCTTCAAGTGCGACCATTGGGCGCACTCCTGGAGGAATCACTGGAAGTACCGTAAGGAACATCCACTCTGGGCGTACTCCTGAGCGGAGCATAGCCTTGATAAGCGAAAGACGCTTAAAGAGTTTTGGACGATCAGTTGCGTTTGCCTTTTCAAGGCGAAGTTCCACAGCTTCCTTGTACTCTGCAACATTAAGCTTCTTGAAGAGATCATAGATTGCTTCTGCACCGATTGCTGCCTCAAATGCTGAAGAATACTTGAGTGAGAACTTATGGTAAGTAAGCTCGTCCATGACGAGACCTACCGCAAGTGACTCGATCTCCTTCTTTGCAACGGTGAGTGCCTCCTTGATGCGATCCTTTGCACGCTGGTCACTGAGGCTCTTCACGCGAGACTTATACTCACGATCAAGCTCATCAAGCAATCCTTTCTTCTCTGTCTCTGACACAGAAGTGATCATGTAGGCAGCGAAGTAGATGACGCGCTCGATATCTGCCATTGGCGTATTGAGCAATAGCCCGATACGACTTGGCACACCGCGCAAAAACCAAATGTGCGAAACTGGGGCTGCAAGCTCGATGTGTCCCATGCGCTCACGGCGCACGACAGAACGAGTGATCTCAACACCACACTTCTCACAGACAATACCGCGATAGCGGATGCCCTTGTACTTTCCGCAGTAACATTCGAAATCCTTCTCAGGTCCGAAGATACGTTCATCAAAGAGACCTCCGCGCTCAGAACGCTGCGTGCGGTAGTTGATGGTCTCTGGCTTTGTCACCTCACCATAGGACCACGTACGCATCACTTCAGGAGAAGCGAGCGCAATGGTCATCGCATTGAAATCGTTTTGTGGTTCTTTCATATGTATGCTGATGAGGATTATTAATTATTCTGTGTGTCTGAGGCTGCAAGTGACGGAGCGCGATAAATCGTCTCCTCTTCACCGATGCGCTGCTTGAGCTGCACGTCGAGTGAAAGACCACGGAGTGTTGCAAGAAGGACATGGAAGGTTGCAGGCAAACCTGGTTCCTTAATCTCCTTTCCGCGCACAATCGAGTCGAATACTGCAGAACGTCCGAGGATATCGTCCGACTTGTAGGTGAGCATTTCGCGAAGGATATGCGCTGCGCCATATCCCTGGAGTGCCCACACTTCCATTTCTCCAAAACGCTGTCCACCGCCCTGTGCACGACCACCAAGTGGCTGCTGGGTGATGAGTGAGTAGGGTCCAATCGAGCGCATGTGGATCTTGTCTTCGACCATGTGGTGAAGCTTCAAGATGTACATGTAGCCGACAGAAACTGCCTGTTCGAAGTATTCTCCCGTGCGTCCATCGCGAAGCATCTGCTTACCGTCTGGACGGAAGCCTGCTTTCACGAGCTCTGCCTGAATTTCTTCTTCCTGTACACCAAGGAATGATGGCGTAATAGCCTGGTAGCCAAGCTTCTTGGCGGCCATTCCAAGATGGAGTTCGAAAATTTGTCCGAGGTTCATACGTGATGGCACACCGAGTGGTGTAAGAATCACATCGACAGGACGACCGTCATCCATGTATGGCATTTCCTCCTGTGGAAGAATCTTTGAGATAACACCCTTGTTTCCGTGACGACCTGCGAGCTTATCACCCACAGAGATGTTACGAAGCTGAGCGACCTCGATATAGATACGCTTGATGACACCGCTCTCGAGTGCGTCACCCTTCTCGCGAGAGAAGACCTTCACACCGATAACGCGTCCACGCTTGCCATGTTCCATGCGGAGTGAAGTATCCTTCACATCACGTGCCTTCTCACCGAAGATCGAACGGAGGAGACGCTCTTCTGGAGTGAGGAGTGCCTCACCCTTTGGAGTAATCTTACCGACGAGAATATCGCCTGAGCGCACTTCTGCGCCGATACGTACGATACCTTCATGGTCGAGATCCTTCAGCTTTGCTTCACCGACATTTGGGATGTCAGGTGTTGTTGACTCGGGTCCAAGCTTCGTGTCGCGCACGTTGACGATGAACTTCTCAATATGGATAGAGGTGAGGTACTGCTCACGTACAAGGCGCTCATTCAAAATGATGGCGTCCTCGTAGTTGCTACCACCCCAACTCATGAACGCAACCATGAGGTTCTGTCCAAGAGCCATCTCTCCCTTATCTGATGTTGAAGTATCTGCAAGCACATCTCCCTTCTTCACCTTGTCGCCCACCTGGACGATAGGACGCTGATGGAAACAACCTGCGTCGTTAGTCATGAGGAAGTTCATGAGTGGCATGTCCACTTCATTTCCCTTTGTGTCCTTCACAACAATGTGACGTGCGTCGACTGCCTTGATGACTCCATCACGGTCAGCGAGTACGACACGACCTGAGTCGCGAGCGATACGACCCTCGATACCTGTAGCAACGATAGGTGCTTCTGGCGCGATGAGTGGTGTTGCCTGCTTCTGCATGTTTGAACCCATGAGTGCACGGTTCGCGTCATTGTGTTCCAGGAAAGGAATCGATGATGTAGCGACAGAAAATGCCTGGTTCGTTGACACGTCGATATAGTCGACCTGCTTTGAGTCGACGATCGATGGAATACCTGCAACGCGAGCCTCGATACGACTTGCAGTAATCTTGCCGGTATCATCATAAGGAACTGCGGCGTGAGCAATCGTCACACGCTCTTCCTCAAGTGCGTTCATATAGACGATCTCATTGGTAATCTTACCCTTTACGACCTTTGCGTATGGGGTTTCGATAACACCGAATTCGTTTGTACGAGCGTATGTTGAGAAGCGAAGCACGAGACCAATGTTCTGTCCTTCTGGGGTATGCACTGGGCAGAGACGTCCGTAGTGCGATGAGTGCACGTCTCGAACCTCAAGTCCTGCGCGCTCCTTAGTGAGTCCACCTGGACCCATAGCTGAACAGGTACGGAGCTGCTCCACTTCGTCGAGGATATTTGCCTGACCCAAAAGCTGTGAGAGCTGGTTGGTCGTGAAGAATTCCTTGAGACGAGCCTGGAGAGGACGAGGAGAAACGAAATTGACAGGAAGTGTCGTATCGCTTTCAGCGGTCGACATACGATCCTGAATATTTCGCTTCATCTGCGTCATACCGACACGGAGCTTTGCCTGAAGCATTTCTCCGACGTAACGCACGCGGCGGCTACCGAGGTGATCGATATCGTCTTCGCGAGCATTTGGAGTGTGATTGAGTTCTGCAACATGAGAAAGAGTGAGTACGAGGTCCTCAATAGTGAGTACACGCTGCGCTGTTGCCTTCTCGTCCATTCCAAGATTGAAACGCTTGTTGAAGCGGAAGCGTCCGACGGTTGAGAGGTCGTAACGCTCACGCTGAAAGAGTGCGCCAATGAGTTCGGCTGCATTTGTTGTTGTCGTCACATCACCGTCACGAATCTTACGGTAAATCTCGACATATGAGTCCTCGAGGCTCTTTGCGGGATCCTTTGCAAGTGTCTTTTCGATAGCACGCTTTGCATCAGGATTGCCCTTGAAGAGCTCGATGAGCTGCTCATCATTCTTCGTCTGTGCGAAGATACGGAGGAGCGCAGTTACCGGAAACTTACGCTTACGGTCGATCTTGGCCCAGATGACTTCATCAGCATCGGTCTCAAGTTCGATCCATGCACCACGAGAAGGAATGATCTTTGCACCAAAGAAACGCCCAGTCTTGAGCTCCTGTGCTGTAAAGAAGATACCGTATGAACGTGCGAGCTGTGGGACGACCACGCGCTCAACGCCGTTGACGATGAAAGTTCCGCGAACCGTCATGACAGGAAAATCTGCCATGAAGATTTCTTGAGTCTTTTCAATTCCAAGCTGCTTGTTTGAAAGCTTCACTTCCGCGCGAAGTGGAGTCTCCAAAGAGATCTTGTTCTCACGAGCATAATGCTCATCAAAGCGAGGTGGCAAAAGTTCAAACCCCGTGAATTCGAGATCGAACTTCTTCTTCGAATAATCCTGTATTGGACTGAACTCGGCGAAGATCTCCTTCAAGCCGTCAGTGATCAGCCACTGATACGATTCTTTTTGTGCCGCAACCAGATCGGGAGCTTCCACGAGTGGTGCACGGTACAAACCAAAATGCTTCTTATTCAACTTCTCCATATATATAAGAGTGTGGTATAGGAATACAGCGATTAATAAGAGCTCTTGAAACTCAACATAGGTAATCGGTAAGCAGTAATCAGTAATCAGGGCAAATGCACGAACAGTATTCAGCGCATCTAGCCTGATTACTGTTTACTGATTACTGTTCACTAACTACGAGAACATGACGAAAAAATACCTGAGAGCAAAAAGCCCCTTCAGGTTTCAGATCAATACGTTCTTTGTTATGCTGAGTTCTTCAAAGCGTGGATTATACTCAACCAACCAACACCTCCAGCAGTTACTCATTCACGAGGATATGCAAGGCATTATAACGCCTTCTCCACAGGTTTGTCAAGCGAATCTATTGACATTCTGTGGATAAACGCTAGGAAAACTTGTGGATAGCCGGTAATTGAACTCATTAGGACTATTTACGGCTTACATTCAAGGAAATTTGCTGTTTGACTTTGATTACCTTCGTGTTAGCCTTAAGACAGAACAATCGGCATGGAGGTGCCCAATGTACAATCTCCACCCACTATTTCACTGTGCGAGCTGTGGTGAGCTCATTATCGGAAAAGCAATTTTCTGCATCGGTAGCGAACCACATACCAAGATGGACGAGAAGATTCGCTGCACGTACGACGTGCACGGAAATCACGACCAGACTGAGGTTGTTCTCCTTTCTGGCTGCCAGGTTGGCCGCACTGGTAGCTTCCTTATGCCTGCTCCCCATCTTTGCGACGACGTGACCTCGGGCTTCCTGAGACATGTCGGCTACAAAAGCATTCTACTGAGTGACGAATAAATCAAAAGGCTTGCGCAGTGCGCGGGCCTTTTTCTATTTTTCGAACGCCTCCACGTGCCAAAATAGTTATGTTATCATTTGCTTATGATATACATCCGAAACCACCACCGAAAGGACATTCCCTATCGCATCACATGGCTAAACGATGAGTTGGTAAATAAATACCTGGGAGGCGACCCAAAAGTTAAAACTACAGAAAAGAGGCAGCAAGAGTGGTTTGATCGCTATGAGAAGTCAAAGGACAAGAAATTCTTTACAATCTGTGATGAGAAAATCCCCGTGGGCTTCATGGGGCTGACCAAGATAGATAAAGCAAACAAGCATGCGGATATTTTTATCGCAATTGGCGCTAGCGCTTATAGGGGTAAGGGCTTCGGACGAGCGGCACTCTCATATCTCATTGACTTTGGGTTTAACACGCTTAAATTGCACAAGCTCAGCCTAAGCGTCGCTGCAGAAAATTTGAAGGCAGTGAAATTCTACAAGAAGTCCGGCTTTAAATTAGAGGGTAAAATAAAAGATGATTATTTTGATGAAAACAAATTTCATGATACTTACCTAATGGCACTATTTCCATCAAACAAAAAGAACAATGCATAGCATTGTTCTTTTTTAGACTTTAGATTTTTGATGCAGGTTGCCTTGCTGGAGGCATGCGAATTTTAGCGAGCCGTATGCGGTATACGGTGAGCGAATCGCATGCTGAAGCATGGCAAGATGCGCAAAAATATGAAGTCTAATTAATCCATGTCGGAGCGAATCATTTTGACAAACACGTCTGGCGGGATATGAACGTTTGCTGATTCCTGCATCTTCTTCTTTCCCTTCTTCTGCTTCTCCAAAAGCTTCATCTTTCGGGTGATGTCACCTCCATAGAGATAACCTGTCACATCCTTACGGAATGCAGAGAGCTCCTTCGATGAAACGATGCGTCCCATCGCACGTGCCTGAATCTTGATCTTAATCTGCTGGCGAGGAAGCACCTTGAAGAGCTTTTCCACTGCAGCATCTGCATCATCCTGCATACGACGACGTGAGACAACACGTGCAAAGGCGGGTACCGGGTCTCCCCCGACGAGCAAGTCCATGCGCACCACATCAGCGTCACGCATTCCCGCAATATCATACGAGAGCGATGCATAACCCGAGGACACCGACTTCAAACGATCGAAGAATCCACGCATAAGCTCACGTAGTGGCATCACAAACTTTATCTGGAAACGATTGTCTCCAAAAATATCAGAATCCCCTGTTTCTGCTTCGTGCTCGAAGAGGAGCTGCGAAACGGGACCGACATAGTCAGGTGGTGTAATAATCGAACCATCAATCCAGGGCTCACGTACCTTCTCGATATCCGCATCATCAGGAAAGAGCGCAGCAGAGTACACAATCAGTGGCTCTTCCTTTTTGCGCATCTTCACCTCATAGGTAATCGACGGCGTCGTCACCACAAGTGCGAGCTGGTGCTCACGGCGCAGACGCTCAGTCACAATTTCCAGGTGAAGCATACCTAGACAACCACAACGGAATCCGCGACCAAGCGTACCCGATGCCTCTTCTTCATAGGTAAGCGCAGAATCTGAGAGCTGCAAGCGCTGCAATGCCTGACGGAGGACATCGAGGTCATCCTGGCTTTCAGGAAATACCGAGGCCCAAACAACCGGTCGAGGCTTTGCGTAACCCGCAAGCGCAGGAAGTGCTTGCTTCGTCAGCGTCACTGTATCACCAACACCCGCGACACCTGGTCGCTTGATGCCGGTCACGATATAGCCAATCTCTCCTGCATGAATTTCATCTGCGGGTGTTTGTGCGGGAAGGAAATGCCCAACTTCGATACCGAAGAACTTCTCCTTCGCTGCAATGAATGAAAGCTCAGCACCCTTTGTAATCTTTCCATCAAGTACACGCACAAAGAGAATGACACCGCGGTGGTTTGAGTATGCGAAGTCGAAGATAAGTGCACGCGCACCAGGCTTTCCGTGGAATTCCTCAGTTGGAGGTGGGACACGATCGACAATGGCATCGAGGAGCTCCTGTACGCCAGCACCCGTCTTCCCCGAGACAGTCATGATCGATGAAGGATCACAATCAAGAAGCTGCACGACTTCGTCAGTCACCTCAGCTACATCAGCGAGTGGGGAATCTATCTTTGAGAGCACAGGAATGATCGTGAGTCCTTGCTCACGCGCCATCGCAAGCACCGAGAGTGTCTGTGCCTGCACACCCTGTGTCGCGTCGACAAGCAAAATACAGCCCTCGACAGCTTTTTGTGCGCGAGAGACTTCATAGGAGAAATCGATATGCCCCGGTGTGTCGATGAGGTTCAAGATATAGTCCTCACCTCCCTTCTTATAGTGCATGCGCACCGGTGTCATCTTGATGGTGATGCCGCGCTCACGCTCCAGATCCATCGAATCGAGCACCTGTGCCTGCATCTCACGAGCACTCACGGTACGCGTGATTTCAAGCATGCGATCAGAAAGCGTCGACTTACCGTGGTCGATGTGGGCGATAATACTGAAATTGCGGATATGCGACTTGGTCATACGTAATGAGGGCATACTAGCATAAAATGCGGGAATGGGGTATGGGGAATAGGGTATGGGGAAAATTCATAAATAAAATTCGAGCACCTTCAGTGCTCAAATTTTGAATGTATTTTGAATTTTCCTATACCCTATTCCCTTTTTCCTATTTACCCGTGAGCGACTCAGTGAAACTGAGGCGTGAGTTGAAGTGCGTGGCGGAGGCCACTCCTTATCGGACAAGACCGCCTGGCCCGCGATGCGGCGGTCTTACTGAATCACCGTCTCCGTTTCAGTAACGATTGGCTTTTGCTTCCAGAACTTCTTATGTACTGCATCCCTAGTCTCCTTATACTCGGTATTATCAAGAATAGTAAAGAAGAACATTCCAACAATAACTGCAAGACCTCCGCTAATAAGACCCTGACCCAAAATACCGAGCAGTGTCTTTTGATCGATGTAGGTCACCGAAAACTGGAGCATGTAATATGCAACAGCACCCATGATCACTGCGACAGAGAAACTCTGCACAAAAGCGCGACGTATGCCAAGCCACACGTGATTCACAATCTTATGCAGCGCAACCAGCAACAAACTGACATTAATAATCATGCCAAGGGAATACGCGAGCGGCAACATCAGGACACTTGTCCCCTGCAATCCGTCAACACGAAGGATTGTCTCAATGAAATATCGGAATATCGGAGAATATCCAAAGAATGCGGTGAGGCCATATGCAAAAGCAATAATAAGTGCTCCTGAAAATGCATTGATGGTGAGTGGTACCTTCGAGTTGCCCGCGGCATAGAATGCACGAGTGAACAGCGAGACGAGTGACTGTGCGGCAACAGAGATTACGAAGAGCGCAAGTGCTGCTGCAACAAGTCGTGTCGCACTCCAATCAAAACGACCCGTACCTAGGACCACACGGACTATTTGTGCACGAAGCACAACAAAAAGCGCAGTAACAGGGAGCGACCAAAAGATGATATGCCTTGCCGCACTTAAGAGATGCTCGCGGAAAAGATGATACTCCTCCTGGGCCCAGAATTTTGCAAATGTCGGAAATGCGGCAACAGAATAGCTGGAACCGATTATTGTGAACGTGATACTCTGCAGCGTCATGCCGAAAGTAAATATTGCTACACCACCCTCGACGTGTGACGCGATACCAATGATGGCAATAGTTGCAAGATGTGAGGACGTGAGAGCAATTGTTCGAGGTATTGAAGTAAGAAACACGCGCTTTACTTCTTTCATGTGCCCAAACAAAAATCCCGGAACAAGCTTTTCGCGCACAAGCACAGGGAGCATAATAAGATCCTGAAGCAAAGCCCCACAGACCACACCCCACGCAAGACCATAGATTCCAAAATATGGATAGAGAAATATGATTCCAAAAATGATACCAAGGTTATAGACTGCAGGACTTATCGCATAGACAAAGAAGCGCTGCAATGACTGCGTCAGCGCACCGTAAAGATTTGAAAGACCCTGAAAGATTGGCGAGAGTAAAAGGATGCGTGCAACATTGATATTCACCGCCTGTTCCGCTGGGCTAAAACCAGGAACAAGCCAGGGAACGATCTGTGGCATGAAGACAAATGCGACACCACAAATAATAACAAAAGCTGATATAAATGCAGTGAACATTGCACTCATAAATTTCTTCAGCTCACCATTTCCCTTTTTCGCATATTCTGCAATGAAGGGAATAAGTACGGTGATTGCTACCGCCGACCCCAGTGTGTCATAGAGAAAATCTGGCACTCGGAATGCAGAGTAATAGATATCGAGTTGTGTTCCTGCTCCGAAATGAGCAGCGAGTAGACGATCTCTAAAGAATCCAAGCAGTTGTGCAACGAGTGCCATCGAACCCAAAAGCAGCGCAGCCTCATGAAGACTGCCCCACTCTTTGTGCAATAGGTTAATTATTCTGCGTACCATATATGTTTTCCCCAAATGGGTCGCTCCCTTGTTCTATAGCACTAATGACCTGATTCAGCAACTCATGGCGAGAGTTCGATTGCTGCACGATTCGGAGCTGCTGCAGTGCAAAATCTTTCTCTCCCATCCTATAAGCAGAAGCCGCAAGATAGAAACGTGCATCTGCATGCTGCGCATTGGACCTCAGCGCTGCCGCAAACTGTTTTGCAGCTTCACCGAATGATGCTTCGTCATAGTAAAATTTTCCAAGCGCATATCTTGTCGAAGGATCATTTTGTTCTGACTCAACCGCACGAATCAATAGTGCCCTTACACCCTCGGAATCATTACTGCTCATGAGTATCTGCATGAGCGCAGCGAGCGATGGTTTATGACTCGGGCGAGTAGATAATGCCTTTCGAAACCAAGCCGTCGCGCCCTGCTGATCGCCATTTGCAAGCGCTGTACGCCCCGCATAATACATTACATCAGGTGAAGTGGGGTCGCGAAGCAGTGCCGCGCTATAGGCATCTGTTGCTGGGCCGTAAGCCGATACCACCCCCAGCGTCGCAAGTGCCTCATAAGATGCGCCCTTTTGCACATAATTTCTTGACTTTGTTGGGTTAAGGCGTACTGCCTCATCAGAGGATACGGTAGCAACTTGGATAAGTTCAAATGCGCGCTTCATAACCTCATCTTTAGAGGCAACGCTCAACCGCTTCGTCTTATCGAGTTCAAGCAGTGCAAGAACGGATATGTCTCGCGCATAGGCATCTGATGGAAACAACTGGTGCGCCTTGAAAATCTCAGATCGAGCGCCGACTACGTCTCCGTCAAGTGCCAAAAGCTGCCCCATTCGATAATGTCTGAATGCCATAATCTCACGAGCAAGCACGAATGTGATGATGATAATTCCGAGCAACTTAATGAATGCCATTGCAGTCAACATAATATTTGACCCCTTGTATGTTGCATTGATGACAACACTCTGAACTAAACCCGCAACACTAAGCGCTGCAAGATATCCACCAATTGAAATAAATAGCAAACCAAGAACACTTACTCCTGGTGTTCCAAAGACAACAAACAAAAGGAGAAAAGCTGAGATGGTATACAGGGTCACTACAATAAAACCCACTGAACGTGCTGCAGTAAGCGCTCGGCGTAAGTAGCGCGATGCAGCAAAAAAAGCTCCGAGAAAATACAGTAGCACTGCTGCACCCACCAACCCCGAAGTCACCACTAGTGTAGGGAAAAACCCAAAACCTTGATCGAATACCTTATCCCAAACTGGAGTAACATTGAACGCGGTATCCTTGTAGCGCAGGAAAGCATCAGCAAAACGATTCGGTCCTACCCCGAACACAGGAGAATCATTCAATGCCCGCCTTGCAATTGAAGCAGTTTCCCATAGAGAAAGGTGAGGCGAAGGAATGGGGTCAATACGAGTGAATTGCTGCATACGCTCCGTTACTGTCGCAGCACCAAGCGAAATATTCCCCGCTCCAAAAGAGAAGGCAAGTGCAAGAACGAAAACAATTATTGCAGTTCGCGGCACTCGAGTGAGTGCAATTAAATATGCGCCGAGCCAAGAACGTCGGTTATTTACCACTCGAAGCACGTGCGCGATATCACTCATAATTACAAAGAGCCACACAGAGAGTACAAGCGTGAGTACATACCACACCAAACTATAATTAACTGCAACCAGTAACGGGAATGGGAGGAACACTCCAATATAACCCCAAAATCGAAGCGACTTCTTTTCGCGATAAAAGTACAAGACGGAAAGTGCGATGATGATTAACACACCAAGTAAAATCGCAAAATCATGGTATGAGCCGGCCAGTGACTGTATACCCTTTACATACATTGAATTTGAGCCAGGTACAGCGTAAGACGCAAGAAGCAATATCGAACTTCCGGCTAGCGCAATAATCAATGATCGTAAACGCCAAACTGAGTTAAATACGATTCCGGAAATGCACAATGCAGCGAAAGAGAGTACGATCATCACTACGGTGCCGATTTCACCACCGATACCAAAGAATGATATTCGGGGAACGGGCGAAAACGCACCTGCGAGTACAAAGAATAGGAGTGCGATCCATGAAGCATAGAATATCGCACTCCTTGGAAAAGATAATGTCTGGTCCCTAAGATATGCTCCAATAAGCAATACAGCAGAAAGCAGTACAGTAAATTGGAAAAAGATTGCTTTACTAAATGAAAGACCAAAATTCGTGCCAGGCAATATAAACACCGGGAGAAGGAATGACAACATCAGAAATAGGACTGCGGCAACACGAACGTTGAATACACTTTTAGGGAAAATTGCTCCGAAGATACGTTGCGTAATACTTCGATCCCCCAAACTCCTTCTATCGTGTATCTGATTATTCATATGGAGATTTACGTCGCTTAAAGTATATGAATTATAACATATTCACTCATCCAATAATAAAAATGCCACGGAAACCGTGACATTTTTATTTCCACCCGATAAGCCGAATTCTGTACCGACCGAAGTCGGGGACAATCATTTTTCTCCGATGCTTGTTACCAAGCACCTCTAGCGGTACTCCACACTCTTGCGAGTGGGCACGACCTTGCACGGAAGTAAGGGTTTAGCCGTTTCACCCACGAGGTTACCCTCATGGCTCACCCCACCGAAATGGGGGCTTGAATTCTTTCGTCCTCAAGCGTCTCTGCTCGCACCTCGCGCATTACTGCGGACGGGAATTACCCGCTACCCTGCTGCACATATCTTTCGACATGGCCCGAGTTCGGACTTTCCTCCCCTTTTTCAAGGAGCGATTGTCTGGATGGCTTGCTCATTATTACACACAAAAAGCACATTGACAAGGTACAAAATAGAATGTATTATGCGCCCAGTCCTTTGAACCTTTCCTACAGGAGACTCCATGAGTCACGCCACAACCCTACACACGAATCCCTATACTGAGATCATGTCCGGCCTCCACTGGGGTGTCGGCGCTGGTGTCATCCTTGCAGCGTGCTTCGGCATGACGCAGGACGCACTCAGCAACATGGGAATCACCATCCAGATCCACAGCTATACCAGCATGATCGTGGGCCTAGGGTTCATGTTCGTCCTCAACTCCGCGCTCAGGGAGTTGCATGCGCTCTTCTCTTCGGTCGTCACAATCTCCTGTGCGGTCTTCTTCGCATTAGTGCAACACCAGTTCGCCGGTAAACCGCTCATCATTGTGAGCATCATCTCGTTAATCGTATTGCTCTATGTCGCCTGCCTTTCCGCTGAACGGCACTGGCACTAAACAACAGAAACACCAAAGCGCCTCCCCAAGAGGCGCTTTTCATTTTTATATACAATTAAATTGGATTTGATCACCAACATGCACAGGACTTCCAAGCTCTCCAACCGAAGCGATCTCGAGGACGCGAGATACCGGAGATGGAGAAGTAAATGTTCTCGGATAAGAATCGGGAGTTGCATGCGTCTCCACACCAACAACTCTCCAGCTCTTATCGATCCAAATGATATCTATCGGGAAATTCATATCCTTCATCCAAAATGCACGGACCGATGATGATGGGAAAAGAAAGAGCATACCTTCATCGAGCGGGAGCGCAGGTCTTCCTGACAGACCTTGTTCCCACTCTGCAGGATTCATTGCAAGGGTGACCGCATAGCGTAATGACCCTACTGCAGCAACACCTTTATTACTCACACAGACTGATGGAGTTTGATGTTTCGTAGCAAAAACTGCAATGAGCACCATCGCAACAAGTGGCCCCAGAAGTACGAGTAACTTCTTCATATTAGGAAAAGTATAGCACTTTTTAATGCAAATGTAGGGGTTAAGGGAATAAGGGGATAAGTAAATTCACAACCTAGATACAAAATTTTAGATAAATTTTACAGCAAACTCTCTATTATAAAACTCAAGAATTTGGATGAAGTTTGCCTTATTGGAGACAAGAGAACCTCTAAATTACTATGTTTTTGGCGAAGGATTTATGGATGCAGTTTGCCCTGCTGGAGCGAGGTGGCGAAGGTAGACGTATTCGATATACGGCGACTGAGCCACCGGAGCGAAGCAGGGCAAAATGCGCCGTAAAGACTCGCCAAAAATTTAAAAGGGAGAGCTAGCGCTCTCCCTTCCCACAGTTTCCACGATGTATTGGAACATGACTTGTTCCTTCCTCCATACTACGCCCTTACTCGGTTCTCGCAATTGTGGATAACGCACAATCACACACTTTGCATCTACTGTCGAACAATAGTAAGTAGCCTCCACGACAAATTGATTATGATGCTGGCGTGGTGGTCTTTTCAAGAACAGCACGCACGCGAAGCAAAACATCATCCATCGTCCATGCAGCCTTCACAAGAAAATCAAGTGCACCATTCTCCAGTGATTGTTGACTTGCACCCTCATCACTCAAGTTCGTCAATATAATCACGCGCGCAGTCTTTCCCCAATCATCAACGCGCATCTTTTTGAGCATCGTTAAACCATCCATTACTGGCATAATAATATCAAGCAAAATGAGATCGGGATGCTCATGCAGAGCCAAATTGAGACCCTCCTCACCATCACGCGCCTCACGAACTTCGAAACCAGAAGAAGACAGCTTTCTTGCAAGCGCCTTTCGCAAAGGTGTTTCATCTTCAACAATGAGCACTCGGGGTATTTGTTGTTCCATATATTTGAAGTTATGCGATAAGAGCAATTGCCCTATCAAAACCATTACTTAATATTATCATATGTATTATATGTTTTTGCAAGTGTAGGGCAACATGACAGTAAACTTCGTTCCCCCACCATCCACCTTACTGAAAGAAATTTTTCCCCCCGCCCGTTCAAGCAGCGAGCGAACTATCGAAAGGCCGAGCCCAGAACCACTAGAATCAACGTCACGTGCATTTGATGCTCGATAGAAGCGGGAGAATATCCTTCCGACCTCATTATCTGGAATTCCTATCCCATTATCTATCACCGTAAGATACATCGCCTCCTCGTCCGGATGTGACTCAACTGAAATCCTTATTGTGCCGCCATCCCCTGTATATTTCACTGCATTAGATATCAAATTCTGAACAACGACTTGCCCCAATTTGGGTTCACCAGAAATTAATGGAGATGAAAGATCATACGTCTTCTCTATGTGCTGATGCTTCGACTGTGCTAGTGCCATTGTGTCTCTGATCGCGATATCAGTAACCTGCACGAGATCGAACATTGTCCCATCTCCATGGAATGTACCAAGCTCAACCCTCGAAGCATTGAGCAGAGTATCAATGAGTTTTGACATACGAAGACTGCTTTCTTTGATTTGCGCTATATACTCCTTTTGGTCGACGCTAAGCTTTTCGAGCTCAAGTGGTGCAATGAGCAATTCGACATACCAGTTTATGATGGAGATCGGCGTTCTGAGTTGGTGCGAAGCAAGCGATACGAAGTCTGATTTTTCTCGCTCAACTTGCTTAATATCGGTGATATCGAGAAGTGTCGAAATTATATAGAGCAATTGACCATTTGTATCGAGAACGGGGACACTTGTCATGCGAAATGCCGCAAGACGCATGTCAGGATACCTGAAGAAAATATCACTCTTGGTCACAGGTACTTTTGTCTTTCTGACCAAGGCATACGGGAGCTCATCTTCAGAGTACGGGCTACCATTTTGATGTACAAATGACGTTTCTCCATTCTGTCTATTAATATTCTTACCAACGAATTGCGCAGCCAGCTCATTCATGCGCATTATCTCTGATGAGGGCTCGCGGAGCAGAAATACGCCTAGTGGTAAGTGATCAACAAGAAGCTTCAGAATTTCAGCATCATGACCAACTACAGCATACTGACTATGCAGTGTCTCAAGAAGAGTATCGTATGATGCACGAAGCCTTCCGATTGCGGTGGTGTATGCACTTACTACTATTCCTAGCTCATCAATAGGTATCTCATGTATACCAACATCCTGTTCACCACTCTGTGCTTTGAGCGCATCAATCTTATACTTTTCCAGCGGATCAAACAGCACGTACTGAAGATAACCAACCAACAGGAGTACTGAGAGCACGAATGACGCAACAACAATGGGCATTAGTACACTCGCGACAGATAACCCTGGAAATATCGCGAGTATCTTCGATACGTGAAGTGGAGACTCTCCGGTTATCTTTGCAGCATACACAACAATTGACCCAAAAAGAATGAGGCCCTGAAAGATCCCGATAATACCGCACGCCGCTAAAATTTTATTTCGGATAGTCATAATTTGCATTACTGAAACTCTATACCAGCAGCTTCACTTCGCCCTTTCTACTTTTCATTCCAGAGAGTGGAATAGTAAAAGTGAACACGGTCCCCTCTCCCTCAACACTCTCAAAGGAAAGCTTTCCC
Organism: Candidatus Paceibacterota bacterium; assembly: GCA_035583355.1. Lineage (NCBI taxonomy): Bacteria > Bacillati > Minisyncoccota > Minisyncoccota bacterium. The sequence continues at coordinate 48,152 of DATEZQ010000008.1, forward strand.
CCCATCTCTTCTACAAGTGATTTTGTCAGCGAGAGGCCTAGGCCTGTACCCGCAGGAACTTTTGTAAGCGCGTTTTCTGCACGATAGAACTTCTCGTACATGCGAGAGTACGCCGATTTAGGAATACCAATACCATGATCTTGGACAGAGAATACAAGCTGATCATCCTGCACACGCATCTTCACCTCGATGGTCGTATCATCAAAAGCATAACGCTGCGCATTTGTATAGAGATTCTGAATCACCTGCCATGGGTAGTCTTTATCGAGCGAGATATGTGGCAGAGGATCCGGCTCTGCAGTGACTGTAATCTTCTGTCGATGCTCAGCAAGTTGGACTTCTATTGTTTTTGCAACTGCGATTGCAATCTCTTTCATATCAACTGGCTCGGGTTCAACAGCGACCCTACCCGCTTCCACGCGTGCGATTTGAAGCAACATATTTACGAGACCAGTCATGCGCTCAACGCCCTCGCCAATGCGTTCAAGGAAGTGTCTTTGCTCATCATTCACGGGCCCCGCATCCCCATCTTCAAGCATCTCGGTGAACCATCGCATACTTGTCAGCGGTGTACGCAACTGATGTGATGCGGTAGAAATAAACCCAACTCGGGCCTCCTCAAGTGCTTTCTCCTCAGTAACATCCCGCAAGGTGAATATTGCTCCGCGGACTATTCCTCCGCTCATCGCATCAGTAATTGGAGCAATGACACCCGAAATCGGCATCTCAGCCCCATCACTCATACGCTTAAGATATAGAAATCGTATCGCGTGAAGCTTTCCCTCTGCGAAGATCGGCAGCATGAACTCATCACCAAGAGGATTTCGGTCATTAGAAAGAAGCTGGAAGTGCGAACGCATATCTTTTCCTCTTACCTCCTCACTCGTTCTTCCAAGCATACGTTCTGCTGTTTCATTAATGACGGTAATATGCCTCTCTGCATCAATGACTATAACTCCTTCGCCGATTGAAGATATGAGCAATGAATAAGTTAAGCGCTCTCTATCAGCACTACGCGCAAAACGCTGCACCTCCTCAAATGCGTCTTCGACTTGCTTGCTTTTCTCTCGCATCTTTTCTTCTGCATCTTCTGCGGCCTTTAGGGCCAATTCGGTCTGTTTCTTGCTCCTTCCGAGCTCATCGATGTTCTTTTCGAGCGCAGAGGTTTTCTCCCTCACGCGCTCCTCAAGGGATCCATAGAGTGATGAAAGTTTCGTAGACATCGTCTGAAATGCTCCCGCCAACTCCCCTATCTCATCCTTCGTGTTTACTTCAACCTGCTGCGCAAAATCTCCCTGGGCAATTTCTGTTGCTGCAGCCCTCAAACGCAAAACAGGTTGAACGACAGTCCGTGAAATGAGATAGACAAAGACAAGTGCCATCAAAAAGATAGCCACTGTCGCGACAATGACAATTTGCTGAATGCTCATCTCTGCCGCAGCGATATAGGTCGTTGCATCGCGGACACTTGCGAGTACCCAGTTATTTCCTTGATAATTTGGCACGCCTTTCTCCCTCGTAAGTGTCTTCATGTGGAGCGTGCCATCTATAGTGATAAGCTCAGCTGTCTCTGGTGCGACGAAATTACTTATTGCCCTCTTGTCAAATGCATCAGCACGATGCGGATCACCAAAACTTGCAATGAGTGCCCCGTCACTGCGAAATAAATCGACACCTGAATTATCACGACTCAATATGTCCTCTACGGATCTCCATGCTATGCGCCCAATAACATAACCATCGATATGTTCTTTCCCGCTTACAAATGAGCGAATCGCAATCACGTAGGACATAACAGTCTCACCCTTGTAAACATACGCATCACCATACGCCACTTGACTCGTACGTGACGCTTCCATGATTACCTTTTCCTCGTCGGTAATGTCAATCGAAGTACCGCCCTCACGCAACGACGCTGCACTTAATGTTTTTCCTGTCGGCCCCACAAGAAGAAGTGCGTTCCAAGGACCAGAGTAGACAAGTAAATTTGAGAGCCATTTATTAATGAGCTCTTCACCTTCTGAATTTTTTGTTGAAGGTGCAAGCGCAGAAGCGATCGCGGGATCTGTCGCGATAATCTGTAGTTGCGTCTGATACCCTGCAAGCAGTTCATCAACCTGGAAGATAAGGCTCGACATCTTATCAAGAATAAAACGCGATGCTCCTTGTTCAACCGATCGCCTCGTAAGCGAAAAACCGAGTACCAACATGGCACTGATCATTATTGTTGCAGTAAACAAGGAAAGTCCAAGAATCTTTTGAGAAAGACGTATCTTCACGTATGCTTATTATACTATACTCTACTATAGTTTGTATACGTGCATGAATACGTAAATTCAGGGAATATGGGGATGAGGGAATTAGGGAATGTAGACATTTATACACGCAACAAAGAAGGCGAGGAGCATTATCGAACTAAAAAATCACATGCCAGATGCATGTGATTTTTCCTCAAAATTCCCTTATCCCCTTATACCCTTATTCCCTGTATTTCTAGAGGTGTTTCCCCGCTAAACGTACATGGTGTATAAGCGTATTTGTATAACCAGCTTCATTATCATACCAAGCGAAAACTTTGACCAAGTCTCCATCGACGACACGGGTCATCGAGAGATCCGCAATCGAACCGTAAGGCTCTCCTACAATATCCGTAGATACGAGGGGCTCCGCAGTTACGGTGAAAATTCCTGCCCAGCGTGGATCCTCAGCAGCATCACGAAGTATCTGATTCACCTCTTCAACACTCGTCTTGCGCTTTGCAACAAAGGTCACATCGGCAATTGAACCAGCAACCACAGGAATGCGCAACGATATTCCTTGAAATTTTCCCTCAAGCTCCTTAATAACGTCAGTCACCGCGATAGAGGCGCCTGTCGACGCGGGTACAAGATTCATTGCGGCAGCACGCCCCTCACGGAAGTCATTTTTATTTGGGCTATCGATAAGTCGCTGCGATGCAGTATATGCATGAGTCGTATTTAATATCGCTTTCTCAACACCAATTGTTCTATTCAAAATATCAACAAGAGGAGATACTGCATTGGTCGTACAAGATGCGTTTGAGGTCACCTTTGCATGTTCGATATCCGCCTCATTAATCCCCATAAGTACAGTAGTGTGTTCTTTCCCCTCGCATTTTTTGAAAGGTGCCGTTAATACAACACGCTTCGCACCCGCAGCGAGGTGTACCTCCGCAGCACTGCATGCAACAAACATGCCCGTCGACTCAATAACAATATCAACATCAAACTCCTTCCAAGGAAGCTTTGCTGCATCACTCTCTTGCACTACGGCAACGGGAACCCCGTCCACAATAATCGAGGGTCGTTTCCCTTCACTTTCTGGCGTTGTAGTAACAACCGCATTGAGACGACCGTAGGTGCTGTCATACTTAAGTAGGTATGCAAGATTCTGAATATCACCAAGATCATTTACGGCAACCACCTCTATCTCAGGCATATCCTTAACCGCGCGGAAGAATGCTCTGCCAATACGTCCAAAACCATTAATTGCAACTCTAATACTTTTGTTCATATTATTCATATTAACACATAAAACTTTACGGTAAGCTTCTGATAGCATTTGGATAGATCAATCTGTCTGGATTAAGGCTTGGGATAGAGGTGTATTGGTTTGCAAATAAATTTATTAGCCTAATATTTCCGTAAATAGAACCAAGGCCCGAGTAAATATACATTGAACTTTTATTTGCATCCTTGTCGAGCATTTCAATCCCCCGCATCTGCTGCCGAAATTCACTCTCAGTAATATGAAACGTATTTCTTACAATTCTATATGCTTCATTTGGGTTAGTTTTCCAAAAATCATACGCTCTAAAATATGCGCGTGCAAACGCCTCAATTGCACTACCATACTCTTCCACATATGCTGCATTAAACGCAATGACATCAGTTATTACACCAGGACTTGCAGCGCTTGTATATTCTTCAGTTGCGCCAACATCTTTGGCCATAGAAACGTATGGCTCATAAGTGATGATATGGTCAACAAGACCCTTCTGGAGAAGCTCAACCGATGCCTCTTCTGATCCTGCATCAATGAACTCATAATCTTTCGGGGACATATTGAATGATCGCAAAGCCCACTCGACAAAGAAATCCGGTTTACCGATATATGCGATTTTTGATCCTTTTGAAATAGCAATCGGTCTTGCTCCTTTCCTTGTAAGCACTGCATCAGCTCCGAGAGAGCGATCAGTGATCAGCACAATATATGCGTGAATGCCATGATCACGCGCCTCATACACAATCTCTGAGGTCAATCCCGCACGGGCATTAATCTTCCCAGAGCGCACATCATCCACGAGATCATCCACACTCAAGTATGTATGCAGTTCGACATTGAGTCCTTCATCCTGAAAATATCCAAGCTTTTCCGCAAGTGGAACAATAAGAAAACCTGGCCACAATTCAAAACCAAAATTTATTGGAGGAGACTTTATCGAAGGGGTCGAAAAAAATATTCCTCCACGCATCCCAAAACATGTTGGAGAGAGTACAAAGCAACCATACGCACTACTCAAAGTGAGTGTGACAACAAAAGCGGTGAGGATTTTGATTCTCAAGTTATCCATTACTTTATTATAGTATAGTGTTATCGCAGGAATATGCAAACAAAAACGCGCAACATGCGCGTTTTATGCAGCCTCTAGCCCTGCCAAGAAAGATGCATCCCAAGAGTCCTTGATATCTGCAGAAACTTCCTTTAAAAGTTCTTCTCTGCTTTTATGCGGAATTTCTTCATACTTCTCCGCGATAGTTTCATCTCGCCTTGCTTGAGGTGCAAGCATTTCGTCCCAAGCATCCTCAGCAGGAGGAATTGCCGCCACCACTGAATCCACCACAGTACGAGGAGGAGGAGGAGGAGGAGGAGCAACATGTTTCTCTACGGGTACACGAAGCGGAGCTACTGGTTTCCCCACAACAGATACAAAAACTTTCTGCGACGATACGGGAGCACTTACTCTACTTTCGTCACCATTTGAGACTTCAATAGGTGCAACCGGTGTTCCTTCTTGCCCTTTCGGTTTACTATAGCGCGGATACGACGGATGCACTTCTGGATTGGTTGCAACCTGCACTGCAGTGCGTGAAAAATGACTCGTACGCATCCATGGCAACCATTCCGACGCGCGTGCATGTGGCTGCGTAAAGACTGCAGCAACCTGCGGATATGCAGCAGGAACCATTGTTGCAAACGGCACGACTCTCGGAGGGAGTGCGAGAGGATGCATTGAGGGTGTGAGTTGCGCTACTGCATAATGAGGCACTGCAACAATCGGTGTCACAACTTGCTGTTCTGCAATTACATCCTCAACTGATTCATTGAGAGGAGATGGCGTAACCTTACTCTGTACTGCTTCAGCCAATATACGATCAGAAATATCCCTTTCCACTTGCGGAGGAGTTGGGTCAATGACAACAACAGGTGATGTATTTTTTTGTATTTCTTGTATTGCCTCTTGTGTGTTTTCTTCTTCTCCCTTCACAGGAGTCCCCTCTTCTTCGGTAAGCTCCAAACCACCAGCGACCATCGATGTTTCGTCTGGTGTATACCAAGAAGCATCTGCTGCTGTGGAAACCTGCTCGACAGAGGGTGGAAACACCGAGGGGCGCTCATCTTCGACTTCCTCACGAACGACCGTGCCTACATCGATTGACTGCGCTACGGTTTGTATGAGGTTTTGATCAGGAGCAAGGATGATTTCCTCCGTCTCGGGCTGAACAAGTGCTTCTACAGCGGGCACCATAATCGCCTCAGATTCTGGGAGAGCGATAGACTCATCCTCATGTTGTGCAAGTGCATGTATCTCGGGTAGCGCGAGCCCTTCCTCTGGCTCTATTTGAATAGCATTATCTGCACGTACGGCGAGGTCATGCTCCGGCTCCACTATGACCTCCGCCCTTTGCGACACCTCAGGAAACTGAGCAAAAAATGGAGCAGGTAATATATCGACAGTCTCGGCAGGTGGCGCAGAAATAGGCTTCATTGAAAGTGGTGGCATCAATGGCGCATCATCAAAATGTGCAGTCACATCACTGCTTGTTTTTACTGGCCAGTGCATAGGAAGTGCCTTTGGAGCAGGCGAAGGTGGCACTTCGAGTTCGAGAGACATGGGGGCTGGCGGTACTGGAGTGTTGTTCACACTTTCCATGGGAGGAGGAGCTTCTTCCTCATCAGAAACAAGATTGAAAGAAAGTGCCCCCCTGCGTAGCGGAGCAGAGAGTGTGCTACTACCACTACTTATTCCTACGGGCTGATTCCCAACAAGGCCTACTGCAGGAGGTATCGTCTTCGTGAGCAGTTCCTCTCTGCTGAGTAATGGCACTGAGATCAGTTGTGGAGGAACATATGTGATGACTGCAGCGGGAGGCAAATTAATATTGAGTACCTTCAATAGTTCTCCAGCATGCGGGAATATAAGGCCATCCTTACCCCCAGCACAAGGCACATATCCGTCACGACAAAGCCGCTCGATGTATTCTGGCGAAAAATTCGTCAGCTGCGCAGCAACATCGAGAGTCACAAAAACATTTTCGGTTCCCTGCCCTACGAAAGAAGCACCGGCATCGCTTTCGGTCATGCAAATATTATAACATGAAGAAGGCGAGGAGGAATGCAAAATACAGGGAGTAAGGGAATGAGGGAATAATGAAATACAAAAAACACGACATTTATAGCGTCGTGCTTTTTGTTTAAGCGAGAAGCTTTGTGAATACTTCCCCAAGGAGCTTTGGATTACCGGCTCCCTTCATGGCTTTCATGCCCTGCCCAACGAAGAACATCAAGACTGAGGCCTTTCCTGCTTTGAACTCAGCAACTTGCACAGGGTTCGCTGCAATAATCTCACCAGCGATACGCTCAAGCTCACCAAGATCACTTTTTTGAATCAAACCATTCTTCTCTGCAATCTCACGAACATCTCCGCCTTCACGATAGATGATGAGGAGCGTATCCTTTGCACCACGAGAAGAAAGTTCATTCGCATTGATCATCCCCGCAAGATCGATAAAGGTCTTCGCATTAACCTTAAGAGGTAGTGCGGGTTCAGACTTAAGAAGACTTACAAGGTCACTCGAGATATAGTTCGACGCAAGACGAATGGAAGCAACATCATCACCGAGGGTCTTAGTTACTTCATCAAAGAGTGTGCCAAGCATTTCATCAGAAACATAAATCTCGGTGACTTTTGCGTCAATACCAAGCGCTAGAATGCGCTCCCTTTTCTGCCAAGGCAACTCGGGGAGAGGAGTTAATTTCTCATACTCCTTTCCAAAAACCTCTGTACAAACAAGCTTCGGAATATCCGGATCTGGGAAATACCTATAATCATTTGCTGACTCTTTCTTGCGCTGACTGAATGTCTTTCCAGTATTCTCATCCCAACCTCGTGTCTCTTGGATGATCTTCTCGCCTGCTTCGATTGCGGCCTCCTGACGAGCCATTTCATAGACAATCGCCGCACCAGCCGCACTGAAAGAGTTAATGTTCTTCACCTCAACCTTTGTACCAAAGGCATCCGTCTTCGAGATAGAAATATTCACCTCAACACGCATCTGCCCTTTATCCATATTTGCCTCAGACGCACCAAGTGTGCGTAATAGAAGTTGAAGCTCCTTGCCAAAACGCATAGCAGTTTCCGCATCATGGATAACTGGCTCTGTCACGAGCTCCATTAATGGAACACCTGCACGATTGTAATCGACAACGGAAAAATCGCCCATATCATGACGCGATGATCCAGTATCTTCCTCGAGATGAATACGAGTCAACGCAACACCAGCAAGACTACCACCCGAAACAAGCGGGTATTTATATTGTGTAATTTGGTATCCCTTTGGAATATCTGGATAGAAATAGTTTTTACGATCCCATTCAGTGAAATCCGCAAGCTGTGCACCCACTGCTTTTCCTACGCGGAGCACATGTTCAACTGCCTGAAGATTCACTACAGGAAGTGTCCCTGGCTGTGCAGTACAAACAGGGCAGATATTTGTATTTGGACGCTCTTCGTCAGGGTCGTTTTTACATGCGCAAAACATTTTCGCTTGCGTATTGAGCTCAGCATGAATCTCAAGACCAATTGTTGCTCGATAGTCAGACATGATTGGAGTATAGCATATGCCCCCTACTGTTCACAATTCCAAGAATATGTACTATACTATACATTAAGTTACGAAGAAATAACACACCATGGAATCCAAAAATGAACTGATACCTTGGAAGAGAACTCTTGATGGGCTCTATCACGCAACATTCCCAAAGCACATCTCCGTGGGAAATTTGGTGACCATGTGGGCGGAGATATTCAATGACTACTCGGAGCACTTTGCGGGAGCTGGCCCCCTACTTATCATCGTTGATGGGTCAAAGGTTGAACGCTATGAAGAGCAAGCAATATCAATATCAAACTTGCATGTCATTCCAGGGAATACAGAAGCACTGGTTGCAGTGCATAGCAGATCGCCTGCATACATACAACTCTCAAACAGTTTTTTTCGCACTCACCCACTACCTTCGAACGTGCGCTACTTCGACAACGAACAATCTGCGCGCAATTGGCTAGAGCAGACTCTCGATAAATACAACAAAAGTTTTCATGTATAAAAAGCCCCACAAGACGGGGCTTTTACACACGTGTCGATGCGAAGTAGTACTCTGGAGTCCACAGTGTACTCACAGGAAAAAGTCGAAGCGCAGGTTTCTCTTCCCAGGAAGTGAGACCAAACACATGCCGCGAAGGCCCAAGGTCAATCAACGAACCAAGTGCAATGACGGGAAGGAGTAACTGCACATCTGTGTGCTGTTCTCCAAATTCCAATAATTCGATCGCTTCAAGGGGTCTACGTAAACGTGCATGCATTGACCAGAGTATGCCATCCGAACTCGACAATTCCTTCGTTCCAAAAAGATCAACAGGGATGGTCTTGGTACCCGTCTCCTTTGTACGGATTTGACGTAAAACAATATCCGAAATGAAATTTATGTATGCATCATCGCGCAATATTTTCTCTATATCCCTATCGTAATCGACGATGACGGGATATGTTGCCCGAATAGACATGGGAACCTCCCCTCATCACTTCTCTTCGAATTGTATCACAACAAACTTTGTATTAAAAAACATGAAGCGAGGCTTCATGTTTTTTAATACTACTTAGCGATATCCTGAAGAACACATACTCCATGCCCCTCTGGCTTTACATCGCGATAAATTCGTTCAATGAGTCCATCAGGCCCGACGACGAATGTTGTACGCTTGTTGAACAAGCCACCCCAGACACCGCAAGCTTTTGCAAAGGCATGACCCTCGTCAACGAGTAGCGGATAAGTAATCCCTTCCTTCGCGATGAAATGTTCATGACTTTCCAGAGAATCAGGAGACACTCCAAAGACGCGCACGTTTTGAATACCAAACTCTCCGGCGAGCTTTGAAAACTCATGAGCCTCTGTTGTGCATCCCGATGTTTCATCCTTCGGGTAAAAATACATGACATAGCGTGAGCCAAGCAAATCGGCATTGGTAGTAGTGCCCCCTTCGGTCGAAAGCAAAGCGAATGAAGGAAATACACTCCCCACGTCGAGTACGCCCGGCGTGAGTGGCTGTGCACTCGCGACAGATTCAGACATATGTTTTATTTCTTCTTTGATAAGCGCGTTTGCAATCGTCGATTTCGCCTTCACGGTCTTCACTTTCTTAGGCGCAACTTTTTTCGCAGTGACCTTCTTCGCAACTGAAGCCTTTACAACTTTCGCCTTCTTGGCTGCGACTTTCTTTGCTGTGACTTTTTTCACTGCGGCAACCTTCTTCTTCGGAGCGGCCTTCTTCGCAGTAATATGTTTCGATGTGACACGCTCAACAACCAGTCGTGTAGGTGGCTGCTTTTTCTTTTCAACGTGTCGTGTGATAGTGAGTTTGATTGCCATAGAGATAAATGTTTATCATTAAGCTGCTCGTAGTATATCACGAAGACACTCTGTCTGCAGTATTTTATAGTATCAAAAGCAAAAACCGCCTTATGAGGCGGTTTTTGATGAACGGAGTTTTGCAATAAGCATGTCGCGAAATGCCTTTATGGAGACATCATCGATGACCGAAATTGCATAGATTTCATGGCCGAGCTTCGCAAGTTTCTTCTTTGCAGCTTCGACAGTCTTCTCATCAACGAGATCGGTCTTTGTAAGCAAGATGATCTCTTCCTTCTCAGGAAGACCATTACCGAAACTTTCAAGCTCCTTACGCATCGTATTGTATGCGGCAAGCACATCCTCATTCTCAAGTGAGATGAGATGGAGCAACATCTTTGTGCGTGAGACATGGCGAAGGAATTTGATACCAAGACCCTTACCCGTCGCAGCACCTTCGATGAGTCCAGGAATATCCGCGAGGACATAACCATAGAATGCACCAAGGTTTGGCTCGAGCGTCGTAAATTGATAGGCACCGATCTTTGCAGTCGCATTCGTCAGCTCATTCAAGAGTGATGACTTTCCTGCGTTTGGAAAACCAAGGAAGCCAACATCGACGACGAGGCGCAATTCGAGATGGACATCAGACTGCTCTCCAGGCTTGCCTGGAGTAGCACGATCTGGAGAGCGATTTGTTGAGCTCTTGAAGCGCTCATTACCAAGTCCACCACGACCACCCTCAAGAAGGAGAATCGGTTCGTCCTCAGTAAGGACATCAAAAACCTTACCTGAATCAAGAAGCGTAACGACAGTTCCAACAGGAACTACGAGCGTGAAATCTTTTCCATTGCGACCAAAGAGTGAATCACTTCCTCCGTCAACGCCACGCTCTGCATCAAATTCCTTCTGGTGACGATATTTGTAGAGTAGACCAAGGTCGCGTGATCCCATCACGTACACATTTCCTCCATTACCACCATCTCCGCCTGCAGGACCAGCATACTCCTTCCCCTTATCGTGACGCCAACGGACAACACCGTTTCCACCGTCACCCGCCGCCATATGTATTGTCAGTTCATCTACGAAAGCCATAATATATTAGTGAGCATAAACACCGCCTTATTGCGGTGCGTATGTAGTGACCACAAAATAACACAAAATGATAGTTTTGTCGAGCCTGTATACTCCTCTCTGCACGTCGGAACATTATAAATTCCACACCCATTGGCGTGGAATTTTTATTCGAGCGCAAGACGCGCGAGCGCAATCGCTGCTTCTTTTGTTTTTGCAATAGCAAGAAATCCTTTCTTGTGACAAAAGACAGAACCTGGGATTCCAGTAACCGCTTCAAGATCAGGCCCCATAAGTCCACACCATGCTGCAGGAAGTTGCTTGCGACTATCAAATGTATTCACATCACTACGCACCGCCTCAACACGCCACGAAGTATCTGTATCTGGAGAAAATCTTGGAGACACGACAAAAAGTGGCTCAGGAAATTTTGCAACTTCTTCCTCCCAAGGAAGATCACGCTCAATGACGATGACGCGCTTGTCTTCCTCATGAGTCAATAACTCCCGAACAAGGCGCGAACCTTCCTCATCATCACGTGCAACCGCAAGCTCACGCTCCATGAAACGTTTTGCAAGTGGAAGAAGTTCTGCGAACTGTACGTCGATACTGACCCCCGCCTCCTTTTCTTTCCATGTAGGATGAAATGCAAACACGATGTGATGAAAGAGTAATGGCTGTACACCAGGAAGAATTGTATTGTACGTACTCAGCCCATTGTCGCCAGCATCAACGGGAAATGCAATCTTTTTCTCAATAGTTTCCCATGCAAGATTATCTCCATTGCAAAGCTCTAAACCAAAGTATTTCCAAATAAGCCCAAATGATGAGTATGGTATCCCATTGCGCTCGCCCCCACCATCACGCTGGTGATGATCAAAGCGTCCTTCATGAGGAACAAGCGTCCCACCGACATCACAAACAATATCAGCTGCATTGATAACCTCAGAATCGCGTGATCGATTCACGACATAGGAAAGACCCATCCGATCGAGATAAATCTGCAGTGTTGCAACGGCAAGTAATTCATCGGCATGGAATGAGCCCGAATGTGTCACGATACGGACAGGCCTATCGGAAGGAAGTGGACATGGTGAATTCATGTTTTCATTATACGTGACATACATCATGCGTCCAATTCTGGCAACACGATGTAACTCATATGGTATAATAGTATAGTAACAATATATTACATATGGAATTCACATTACTTCTTGGAACCGCGCGTCCCGGTAGGCAATCAGAGCGCGTCGCACGATTCATAGAGAAAACACTTATAAATAACAGCCATCAAGTTGATTTTGTCGATGTCAAAGACTATCTCGATATCACAACAAAAATGGGCGGGGTACCTCTTTCCGATAGCATTGGGAGCAAGTGGAGAGAAATCGTCGCACAAAAGAAAACTCTACTTATTGTTTCTCCTGAATACAACCACAGCTTCCCCGGGGAACTTAAGCGACTTATTGATGCGGCCTATCCCGAGTACAAAGGCAAGCATGTCGGTATTATCGGTGTCTCAATGGGCCCCTTTGGCGGCGCGCGCATGATAGAACAGCTCCAACTTGTGCTTATTGCCTGCGGGGCACTACTCCCCCGTGCAGGGATGATATTTCCTTTTGTCCAAGAATTGTTTAATGATGACGGGAGTATCAAAGACCCTGCATATACCGACCGAGTGCTTGCATTTATAAAGACCCTCGAATAATACCTGCAACTCAGCTCGTTATCGTGTATACTATTTCTATGATGAAACTACTAGTGAAGTGGGCAACATTGACCGTTGCCATCTATATACTTGCCACATACACCCCCGCAATGACCATCGCTGAGCCGAAGGTTGCGGTATTTGCAGCGCTTGCACTTGGATTATTGAATACACTCGTGCGTCCTATTCTCAAGCTCTTCGCGCTTCCGATTACGCTACTCACATTCGGACTCTTCTCGATCATCATCAATGGCCTCATGCTTATCTTCGTACCGAAGTTCGTTAATGGAGTCACCATCAATGGATTCTGGTGGGGTGTCGCAGGTGCTGCGATCATCAGCTTGATAACCTCGATCATGAATCGACTCCTACTTGGATCTGAAGAAGCGTAAAAATATCATCACTCCGCGAGAGTGATGTTATTTTTATGCTTCGCTAATATCCCCTCTTCAAGAAGTTCATCGATTGCCGCCTTCCCGTCATATGGAGTATCCGCGAAGAATGCTTCTGCAGCTTTTCTTGAAAGTGTTCCTTCTGCAACAAGTGCCTTAAGGAGCGCTCCTCGATAGGAGCGTTTCGAACCTTTGAATTTTGATTGTGGCTTCTTGTAGACGAAATCATCGACATCACCATGAAAATCGAACATAGGGCATGCATCACTATGACGCCTTGCTGTACATACCATCGCACCAAGATCGAGCATCGCATAATTCCATGCGCGTCCGCGACCCGTAGGAATCATCGCCTGTGCAAAATCAAAGAGCACTGCGTCGCTCGGAATATCGCCATCAAAGAATGAGCGTACAAGTATACGACGTAGATTCGTATCAATCATTGGGTAAGGCTCGTTCCAGGCGAATGCCATGATGGCAGCTGCCGTTGAGCGACCGATGCCAGGCAATGACTGCAACTTCGTAAAGTCACGAGGGAATTTTCCATCATGCTCACTAACTACTGCTTTCGCAGCTTGGTGCAAGTATTTCGCGCGGCGATTATATCCAAGACCGGACCAAAGACGAAGCACATCTCTTAGTGGTGCTCGCGCAAGCATACTCACATCAGGAAAACGCAGAATGAATTCTGCAAACTTCGTGCGCACGCGATCCACCTGCGTCTGCTGCAACATAATCTCGGAAACAAGAATCCGGTAGGGATCGAGCATCACCTTCGTATCACGCTTCTTTGGCCTCCAATCCATCGGACGATATACGTTATTGTTCCACGCAAAGAGTATTTCATTGAATTCTTGGACACGCTTATTCACCTCCACAGCATAATCGTTCATCCGCTGGAACGCAAATAGAAAAACACACACGATAAATCGTGTGTGTTTTCAGTATGTTTCTTCACCTTTCTACTGGACTGGAGCGACAGGCTCTAGCGGAGCTGGAGCAGTCACCGCATTTACTACCGGTACCACCTCATTGCGAGCCTCAGTAACCGTTGCATTCTGAGGCACATTGCGTCGCATCAGAATCCTCTGCATGCCGCTTCCTTCCTCACGATCATAGCGAGTTCCAAAGCGGCTTCCGCCCATCATCGAGTAAGTGCTGCGTCCGCGACCGTCGCGATAATCACGACCCTCATAGCCGACAGCGACTCCTGCGAGACCGCCAATCAATCCTCCAAGTACAAATGTGCCGAGAAGCAGAAGGCCCATCTTCTTATCAATATGGAAATCCATAAAAAATATTTAGCGTGTAAATATGCAGAAGCATATCAGATACACTCTACAATATCGACGTGAAGAACACGTGAAGCAGATTACTGCACCACAGCACCTGGCAGTGCATTTGCCTTACCCATATGCTTCTTTGCAATTCTTGCTTTCTTTGTTGTATGCTTACGTGTCTTGTAAGACACGCTGTCCGTACTGCCTTCGATAAAGGTGGTCTTACCTGGTCCGATATCGTGCATCTTTCCAACAGTTGCCGCAAGTGCAGAATTACTGAAACCGAGTGCACTCAAACCAAACGCGGTAACCATCACCATGGTGGTGAATTTTTCTCTCTTGTATGGTCTCATCGTTTTATCTTAAACTTATAAGACGAAGTATTGGAGTAATTCCGAATACTACGATACCAAACATGTCATGAGTCACTCATATGACCCTGACTCTATAAGTATAGATAGCCAAGATGAAGCAAAGATGAGCCCATTAAGGGCTCAACTAGGCTATGGGGAGACGAATATGAACCACCGTCCCTACCCCCTCCTCACTCTCAATTGTAATCGTACCACCGTGACGCTCGATAATTTGACGCACAATTGGCAAGCCAAGCCCTGATCCAGATTCTTCGTTGCGTGAATGTGATGCTTTGTAGAATCGATCGAAAATATGAGGAATATCCTTTTCTGAGATTCCAACACCAGTATCCTTGATCGTAATATTATACATAGATCCCCTCTGTGTGGAGCTCAGCGATATCTTTCCATGTTCATGAGTATAATTGAGTGCGTTTTGCAATATATTTTGTATTGCACGCTCAAGCTGATACTGTTCCCCTCTTATGACACCATCGGTTATCAACTCATATGAGAAATCAATCTGTTTTTGTGCTGCGCGCGCCATGATCTTTTTGGATGCCTTTTGCAATAACTCTCCAATCTGCACATCCGAAAACATCGTCTTATTCGGCTCCTCTTCGGTGCGTGCCATCATCAGCAAATCATCAACAAGGCGAGACATCTTGTCTATCTCTTCGAGATTACTTTGAATGACCTCTTTGAACTCTACGTGATCTTGTGAGCCAGTCTGCAAGAGTACTTGGGATTCACTTTTCATGATTGCGAGCGGAGTTCGAAGATCATGTGACGCATCAGCAAGAAATCGCTTTTGAATATTTACATTCTCCTGAATTGGTCGCAATGTCCTCCCTGCGATGATATATCCAAGGAGCGCAACAAGAAAAAGCAGGATACCGTCTGCAATAACGATATTTCGTTCAATATCATCAACCGTGCGTCGGAACACCTTAAATCTATTCATCTGCAAGCTTGGATATATTTTCGGTATTCGGAATTCTTGTGGAGGGCGAATTGGGCTACGCTGTTGAAAAGCCTGGTGTGTAAGCAAGGGAGAAACAATAGTCACTTCGTCTGGCAATAGAAATTCATCAGCGACCACCATGCGTGCATTACGTTCAAGCGATATAATCAAAGCCACGCTAAAAAGCCCAATGATTGCCATCGTTATTGTGGTATAGAAAATCGTGAGCCTAATACGAGCAACCTCAAAAGGGCTCCTGCGGAGTTTATGTTTTAAGGCGGTAGCCAACGCCATGAACTGTTTCAAATAGTGTTTCATTTTTTTGCTGTAACTTCTTTCGAAGATTTTTCACGTGCACATCAATGACATTAGATAGTCCATCATACGCGAAGTCCCAGGCATGACCAAGAATCTTCTCGCGAGTCAGTGCTTCGTTCGGGTGCCTCATGAACTGCTCAAGGATTGCAAATTCCTTTGCTGTAAGAGAAACTTCTTTTCCATTGCGTGTCACGATACGCGTCACTGGATTAAGTATGATTCCTCGCACCTCTATTTCTGTAACGAATTTCTCTGTCGGCCTGCGCAAGAGCGCCTGCACACGAGCAGCGAGCTCTGGAAAATCAAACGGCTTCACAAGATAGTCATCTGCACCAACATTGAGACCTTCGACCTTGTCATCAAGTGCATCCTTTGCGGTAAGCATGATGATAGGAAGCGTAGCACCTTTCCCGCGAAGTGTTCTGCAGATATCCATGCCGTCCATACCCGGTAACATGCGGTCGAGAATGAGTAGGTCGTAATCAGCATGATCAAATTCAAGCCGACGCATCGCCTCACTTCCATTATGGATCATATCCACAGCATACCCAAAATGCTCCAGACCTTTTTTGACGGAGCGCGCAAGCTTTTCCTGATCCTCAATAATAAGTATCCTCATATACAACAACTATGCCTCATACGAATGAAGAATTTATGAACACAACTTCGTTCTCAATGATTCGTACGTAGCATACTCCGCACAGGCCACTTTGCAACCAAAATAGGCCATAAGGCCTATTTATTCTACGATGATCGTACCATAGCTTTTTGGCGAAAGATGGTCGTGATACTGCCACGTACCTGGAATATCAAACTGAAAATCCCATGTTTCACCCGATGGGATACCCCTACAAGCGTCGAATGTACTTCCGAGGCATCCTCCCGTCGTAGGATATTCATTATGTGTGGGATGCTTTGCAGACGCTGGCCACATTTTATTTGAACTACTGTTGATGAAAGTAACTACTGTGCCAACTTTTACGCGCAGTGGATTTGGTGTATACCCTCCATCGGTATAAAGAATGGCATTGGGGCTTTGCAGAGGCTGAACTATTGCTTGGTCCTCGGCTTGTGCAGGCGCAAGGCCTTCTGCTGGTACAATCCTCTGATCAGCCTGATTACGATTACTATCACGGAAGTATGCATAGAGCGCAACCCCAATAATACCGAAGGTGATAATGACAATGATGGAATATTTATTCATGGACGTGGAGAAGTTTACGCGCGAGTGGTTCGGGTAATGATTCGAGCATAAGTGCCAACGCAGCAGCAAGTAATCCTATGTCACGAACAGTAATATCAGTGATTCCACTCACCACAAGTACAATTGCTATATGCAAGGCGCCAAGCGCAGCGGCGAGAGGGATCACTACTCCAAGCGCGAGTAATGCACCGATGACGATATCAATCACGCCAGTCACGAGCATCATGGGTTCAGTCGCAAATGGAATCAATCCTGACGCCCATCCCTCTATATACCCTCCCCACATAAGTGGCTGCATGATAATGAGGACCCCAATCCAGATAAATGTAATGGCGAGCCCGACACGTAATATGTGTAATGGTATTTTTCTCATGTTACTATGCTTATGTATAGTATTATAACCCCTACTTGTGAAATGGCAAAGCAAAAGACTCCCCAAGGGGAGCCTTACTGCTACTCACCAAATATCATCGTGTAACGCTTTGCGCGAACGAATGAACGGAGAATGTCTTGCACTTCCTCAACCCTTACCTTTGCCAAATCAGCAAGCTCATCATCATAGGTGCGTACACGTCCGTAACGCTCAACGTCACCTGATGCACCCGAGACGATATCCCCAATATTTGGGTCCCTTATCTTGAAACGATTGATCGATCGTCTGATGTGTCGCTCGATCGAAGTAACATCATTGATGGCCGTTTCCACACAAACATCCACAACGTCTTCAAGCTCACCGAGGTGCTCCCAGGGGAAATCGATATCAACGGCAATCTCGTGCGCCTCAGGGAACCAGCCGACGTTTGTACTCACGCTATACGACCAACCACGCTCCTCACGAATCTCTTTGTAGAGTGCATCACTCAATACATTGAGTGCGCGACTGACCGCGACATCAGATATCGTGCCAGGAAATGTCTGACAAAGAAGGACTGACGCCTGATGTGGCTTCTCCTTATAGATTTCTGGCCAAGGAATATTGTAATGACGCTCATCATCAGGATTTATTTCCTTAAGTGCAAGCGGGGTCGGAATTCGCTCCCCTTCCTTTACTACAGCAAATTTACTAGACTCCAACGCTTGTACAAATTCATCAAGCGTCATTCCTCCTGAAGCGACGATGCTGATATTCTTCGGAGTATAGTTCTTACGATAGAATTCGCGCAACATCTCATGGGTCATCGAGGAGATGGATGAAGCCCGCCCAAGTGGTCGCAAGTAGTGCCCAAGACGATGTTCACCGAAGAAGTGTTTGCGGCGACGCAAAAGCAAGTCTACTGATATTGGAACCGGGAAACGCTCCTGATACTCACCCATAATAATCTTCCGCTCTCTCTCAACAAAATTATCGAGTGTTGACGTGAGAAGCATTTCACCGAAAAAGTTAAGCCCGAATGCAAGATTATCATTCTCGAGCGGCACGCCGAAGGAGTAACTTGTGCTCTCATAGCTTGTCGAACCAAAGCGCGCGTAACCACCAATCTCATCGAAGTGCTCCTCGGCCTCCTGGTGGGTCTTCCCTGCAACATTGTGACTGACGAGGTGTTCGACAAAGTGGGCAGTACCCTCGGAGCCGAGTACATCGTCTTTAGCTCCTGCGTGCACGAGCACCTTCAACTTAATCCATGGATGATTCACTTCAGAGAAGAAGACGGTGAGACCGTTTGAAAGCGTTGCTTTCAGGAAGGTTGTATAAGGGTCGGAAATTGGATGGGTCATTATAGTTTATTGTAGCATAATGGCGCACCCTAAAGGGGCCCGCACCATTATGCTTATTAGGAACCCACGGCTCCTAACGCTTTCTTTGAATACAAAGAAAGCTGTGTTCCTCCACGGGGAACCTCCCCGTTCCCCGGCCCCTTCGACACTCACCTTCTCGCTCGGAAGCGAGAAGGCACTAGCATGGTAATATTAGTGCTCGTTTTTCTAAAATGAAAATGATAAAGCAAATACGCTTATAACAATAAAACCTGCAAATGCAGGTTTTTTGTGATTATTCTGAAACAACAAGCGTACCCCACTGACCACCTGCTCTATGTCCAGGCTTTGAGCAGTAGTATACGAAACTTCCCACCTTATCTGCAGTAAACTCGACAACGACTTCTTGATTTAGAGGAAGTTCCTTCTGAACCCCAAATTCATCAATAACGAAATCATGCATTCCCGCCGTATTTGTAATCTTTACACGGACAAGATCGCCCTTCTTTACAGACATCTCGTTGAGCGAGTACCATTTCCCCTTTGCGTCATAGTATGCGGTCATTGAAAATTCTTTGACTGGTGCAGTACTTGCGACACTCTCCTTTGCTTCAACAGGAGCAGGCGCTCCCGCTGTAGACCCACCGCGCAATGCAAAGTATCCACCGATTGCGATAAGCACTAGAAGCGCGATGATAATGTTTCTTGAATTCATGTATTTTATTTTTATTGTTATTTTCCCAAAGTTTCGATTTCAATGATTTTTAGAACTTACATATTATACAGGAAAGATAGGAGAATCTCACGTCGCGATGCGGCGCACCCTAAAGGGGCCCACACCGCCCTGCTCCTCGATTTCATTACATGAACGGTACACCTTTTGGATCTTTTATATCGAAGACTCACAAAAGTCCTCAAAAGGTCTTGCACTCTCGCTCCCATAAGCATGGGACCCATGAGCGAGAGCTCACCCACGGTTCTCGACGGAAACCCTTTCAGTCAAAAGGGGTTCCTGCTTTCCTACACGGGGAACCTCCCCGTTCCCCGACCCCCTCGACGTTCGAATCCCCGCGACTCCGCAATACAAAAAAAGAACAAGTACTCTTGCTCTTTTTTGTATTGCGGAGTCGCGGGGATTCGAACCCCGGATGGCTGTTACACCATACTCACTTTCCAGGCGAGCGCACTAGACCACTATGCGACGACTCCGTTAATATTATGCCAAGGTAAGGTCTTTAGTCTTCATGACGTATCGCGATTGTACTATCTTTCGCGAATTTAGCAAAGATGGAATATGTTCTAGTGGGTTATAATATATATATATATGGAAAAGACTCTCGCGCCCATCATCTCCCTCATCAGCAAATCTGAGAAAGCAATAGAAAAACTTAAGCAAGGATCATGGCAGCACACTATGCTCGAAGGCAATCTCAGGGCGCTCCACTATGCATTGTCACTGATGGATACAACCAAATCAAAACGAGAGTCTCTAAGCGATACTGAAGTTAAAGAATACCTCAAGTCCTTGGACTCAATGATTACTAAGACCAAAATTGCGCAAAAGAAGTTCCCTCTAGGTACGGCACAACACACATTGCTCAAGAACAGACTGCATGCGCTTGCGATAGCTAAGGTTTTCACAAAACGAGCACATTAATTTCAAGCTCCGCGCACTCTTCCACAGTTTAATGGTTGATTATCATTGCATTCTATACTATATGATACAATAGATACTATCATGAACTTCATAGACTGGGACGAGAGCTACAGTGTCGGCATAGACCTTATCGACAATCAACACAAAAAACTGTTTGAAACAATTAATAATTATCATAGTGAGCATAGTGATACCGAGGACTCTCTAAACAGACTCCTTGCCTACATCGATTTCCATTTCTCTACCGAAGAGGATTATTTTCATAGATTCAATTACGAGGACACCATTGAGCACACCGCGCAACATTTACGCTATAGAGATGAAATTAATTCACTCTATTCAAAGTATCATTACCGCAATGATGACGAGAAGATACGCGCGGAGCTTGAAGAATTCATTAGGAATTGGATAACACACCATATCAAGATATCGGATAAACAATACACGAAGTGCTTCAAAGAGCATGGACTCTAGCGATTTTCCTCATATAGATACTACTGTGGTAAAATAGCTACTATGGATGAGAAGAAATTCAATATTTTCGCAACTGTCGGCATCATACTTATTGCAGTCGTGATCGGTTTTCTGACGTTCTGGGAATTAAATACACCGAAGGAAGTATCTATAGGAAAAACTCCCCCTACGCAGAATGTGGCAAATGATAAGCCAGCAGCAGGAACTATTGTTTATCTCAATAACGATTTTGGTTTTACCGTGACACTTCCTTCAAGTTGGAGTAACTACTCGCTTGTAAAAAGTATGTGGGCAGGCATTGCCATCAACTCCCCTTCAAGCACTCTCTATACAGAAGGGCCAATCATTTCGATACGCAGCCCACTCTGGACCAGCGAGGCACCAAGACAGGATATACCGGTGATGGTATTTACACTAAAACAATGGGACGAGCTCCAGCGCGACATCTTCCACATAGGGGCAGCTCCTGTAAATCCAAGCGAACTTGGACGCAATGCGAACTATGTTTTTGCACTCCCCGCACGCTATAACTTTGCATTCCTACCAGGATACGAAGAAGTTCAGCAAATCATCGAAGCGAAATCGTTGCGCGCATTCTAAAAAACAGAGCTATGCTCTGTTTTTTATTTGCTGATCTGCGAAGTGCACCATTGCATCATGCATAAACTGCGGAAGTCTGGGATCGTACTTTGCAAAATATTCTGTGAAGCGTGTATCTACGAGATACATCTCCGCAAGACCCTTATACATTTCTGGGGTTGGAGTGTAGAAGTTTGAGAGATGTTTGTAGTGCTTCGCAATGAGCGACTGTGCACTGACGCTATCAATTGGCTCACACACAAGAAGCGCGCCCTCCCTGGCTATCTCTTCACCCTCTCTCTGGATGACTGCGAACTGCTCTTTGCTCATCCCACGCATCTTCTTCTCTGACTCCTTGTACTGGTCGGTATGACCCCAGCGCTGTTTCGCCTCTCTCGAAAGTTCTTCCATCTCCTCCTTCGAGAAAGCATCATATAATTCTTCGTCTTTCATATGTAAATGTTTTGTTAATCTATTCATCGTCTTGTCGACCATCTTAATAAGTGCAGTGGTACGCTTTTGTTTTCCAAGAAGCATCGTACGATGTTCCCTAAGCGCGGTGAGTACATCAAACTCTGGACTATCGACCATTGCTGCGATTTCGGGAAGAGAGAATTCGAGCTCACGGAAAAAAAGAATCTGCTGTAACCGCAGTAGTTCTGATTCTCCGTACACACGATATTTGTTCTTCCCATTGCGCTCGGGTACAAGCAATCCAATAGCATCATAATGATGCAATGTGCGCACACTCACATTCGCAAGCTTCGCAAGCGCGTTGATGTTATAAGACATATGTTTGTTTGATTCGACCGTAGTACGTTCTATACTACAAGCCTATCATAGACTATGACGTAACGTAAGAGTCAAGTACAAAAAAACTAGGCTTTCGCCTAGCTTTTTCTATGCCTTTACGCCGCACTGATCACAATGCTCGAGGCCCTTATAGCGATCTGCTCCACAGGAAGGACACTTTTCCTTCACCTGGAAACCACAAACGGGACAGAAGCGGACATTATCGCGAAGGTGCATTGAGCAGTTCGGACACTTCATGTTCTTCATCGCACGCAAGTAGACTGCACGACCTCCATAAACCCGTTTCTGAATAAGGTACACTACACCTCCAAAGAGTGCGGGAACCAAAAGAAGGAGTAAGTACTGCGCAATCGTTGCTATAAACTTAAACTGTGCGAAAAGCTTAATGAGTACTTCAATAAGTGCATGCGGGATGATGTCATAAATGAACACCGCAATAACCTGTGCAAAGAGCAAGGCAAATATCGTCGTAATCGCAGTCCAAATGATCGCAGTAAACGATCGCTTCCCCGCTGCAATGAAGTAACGGCGTAGTGCGAACCAAAAGAGCGGAGTGATGAGCAACAGTTCAAGAAGTGCGCGGAGTGTATTTGCCCATGCGAGCGCGCGCTCATAAGAAGCAAACTCCGTACTGAGTACTTCTCTATTTGACTCAGCAATCGTCTTCACCTCAGCATCGATCTCCTTTACGCGCTGTCGCAATGGAGTAAGCTGTGCCTCAATAGCCTTTATGTCTGCAGATGTGCCAATAACGGTATTCTGCAGGCCAAGACCATTCTGGAATACGGGTTGCGCTACTCTTGCCTGCTTCTCTTGCAGCATCAGATCATAATCAGTCTTCGCGCGATCAAGCAAGATATTTGCATCACCGCGACCATTCTCAAGATCGTTTATCTTTTGTGCTGCAGTATTACGCTCAAACGCAAGTACTTCGAGCTTTGCAAAGACCTCGCCGAGACCATTACTCGTCTCATATGCGCTAGGTTTACATGCGAGAAAATCACTCACATATGGATAGTTATAGGGAGAAGCATATGCATCGGGAAGCTTCGAATCAAGACGATGCTTTAGCGCATATGCGCACGATGATGGAGCATCGGGCTGTTTTACATTAGCGGCGATTTTGTCGATAAGTGTCTGACCCTGCCAAATACCCGCAAGCACCATAGCAGTGAGCAGGATGTAGCCGAGAAGCGTTGTACGCTTCTCTCCGATTTCTGCACCAACATGTTCAGCCTCAATCTCGGGAACATTGGCGATTTTGCGCAAAAAAGATGTGATTTGCATAGAGCTATTATACCACGAGCAAATCATCGGTAGTGCTCAGCCTTACTTGGAAGCCCCTCAACGAGTACAAAGAGGAGTGCCGCAGTAAGTGCAAGCACGGCACCATAGAAAAATGTTGTCTCTGGTCCCCAATGCGTCCAAAGCAGTCCTCCAACAAGCGATGCGATAAATGCAGCGATACCGGTCAACATATAATAAAATCCATATGCGGTTCCGAGTTTTTCGGTTGGAACGATATTTGCGATGTATGACTTTGACACTCCATCAGTAAGCGCCATATAGAATCCATATACAGGAAAGAGTATCCAGATATGTAGTGGCGATTGTATCAGTGCAAAGCCCGCGTACACAACAGCGAATATAACAAGTCCGAGCACATACACTTTCTTCTCACCAAGCTTGTCCGAAATAATTCCCGCTGGGAGCGAGAATGCAGAGTAGGTGATGTTATAGAGTACATATGCAAGCACCGTCACGATAAGCGAAAAGCCAAGCCCCTTCGCACGCAAGATCAAGAACGCATCAGAGCTATTTCCAATAGCAAAAATTGTTGAGATCACTACGAAGAAGAGAAACTTTCGAGGCAGAGCACTTATGCGGAACTTTTCTGCACTGGGCGCAATTACGGATCGCTGTTTTTCCTTTATGTACACTACAAGAAGTATGAGTGCAATAGAAGTTGGAATAAGCGCAAGGAAAAACATCAGGCGATAGTTATCCTGATAGAAGTGCAACAACAGTATCGCCAGCAGCGGCCCAAGAATTGCTCCAAGCGTATCAGTCCCGCGGTGAAAGCCAAAGGCACGACCGAGCATCTTTGGCTCGACGTTTTCTGCAATGAGTGCATCACGCGCACTCGTGCGTATCCCCTTCCCAAGTCTACTAGTGAATTTCCCCGCAAGGACCAGGTGCCAAGTGTTTGCTATTCCATAGAACAGATTTGCAATCGTACCGAGCCCATACCCAACAACTACGAAAATCTTGCGCTTTCCGGTCATATCGGAAAGTCTTCCAGAAAATCCTTTTAACAAACTTGCCGTACCCTCAGCAATGCCTTCGATGAGGCCTACAATAGAAGCAGGAGCACCGAGTACAGAAGTGAGGAATATCGGAACGATTGGATAAAGCATTTCCGAAGCAACATCATTGAAGAAGCTTACTACAGAGAGCACAAAAACGGGCGTAGTGACACCATATTTCCTTTCCAAATATTCACGCATATGAATAAGTATAGCATCACAAATATATTGAAAAAATTACGGGAGTCATTGTATGACTCCCGTAAGGGTGTTTGGGGAAGCTACTTCTTCTTCCCCTTCTTGCCGTCGTCCGACTTATTGCCGCCACCACCGCCACCGACCTTGCCAGGGAACTTGCTGGCGCGCTCGAGCTGGCGGGCGCGGCGCTCACCTTCGTGATGCTCGCGCGCCTTGGCCTTCTCGGCCTCGGACTGCGGGCCGGCGACCTTCTTGTAGACCGTGATGCTCTGCTTGAGGACAGGGTGGAACACGACCAGCTGACCGGGATTCTCCGACTTCAGTTCGAAGCCGCAGTTGACCCAGTCGTCCGCGGTGAAGGTCACCTTCATCTTCTTCTCGATCTCCTCGCAGGAGCTCGAAATGATGGAGGGGGTCCTCGCACCGATGGCCTTGATGGCCGCGAGCACCTTCACCTTCTCGGCGAAGTACAGGTGGCCCTGGAAGCGAGCGGCGGCCCGCAGCATCGCGGACATCTTCGTCCCCCGCTTCTCGACGTTCTCGACCTTCAGCGCATTGCGCAGGAAGTCGGAGAAGTCGGAGAGGAGCGACACGGTGACCTCGGCCGGAGCCAGGCGCGTGATGTCCGCGATGAGCATGTCGGGCATGAAGCCGTTCTCGCGAACGACATCGGCCGCTTCGTTGAAGAGGCAGTTCTTGATCAGGCCCTTGGCCTTGTCGATGTTGCCCTTGAACTCGATCTCCGGCACGTAGGCACGGGGACGGATGACGGGCTTGTTGGCGGGAGTGGCGGCCTGAGCCGAGACCTGAGCGGTCATGAGTGCACCTCAAATAAGAGGGTTTAGGGGAAAGTACAGTGCGACGACCGTTATCGTCGTGACATACAGTATACCACATATTGACAAATTGTCAATACATGTTAGTTTCATACCAGATACGGCTTGGTCGATACCAAGCGGAACAAGGAGCAGTCATGAGCAACGTGCACAGCGAGAAACGCAACGATTGGCTATTTCCGGGCACACTGGGAGTCGTCGCGTGTTGCATCGCGTTCGCAATCGTCTTCGGTTTTATGAGCAAGAAGCCAAGGTCAACTGAGTCTGCGCAAAATCAGATCTCCTCAAGAGGCCTCTCACTTCCCAACCAGAAACCTGTGCAAAACAATGCAGAAGTGAAGGCCGACAGTGACCCCCTCAATGGAGTTCCCACCGGCGACTCCTATGTACTCATCATAGCGTCGGCGATGACAAGTTGCCCGGATACAGGGAAACTCTATCGAGACAATGCTCGACTTGAGCAGTTGGGTTATATCATGGATCCTGATTCCCTCGATATAAAAGTCGGCTACGGAGCAAACGTCATCCATGCGGTCTACCACAAAAAGAAATGAGAGCAGTCAATTCAAAAGGGCATCCAAACGGATGCCCTTTTTCTATTACTATTGTTTGACCGGCGCCGGCATTCCACGCAATGCTGCAATTCTCTCTTCCGTCGGCGGATGTGTTGCAAAAAGTTTGGCAACAAACTGCCCTGTTCCCTCAAATGGATTTGCGAAGTAGAGCGTTGCAGTCGCAGAGTTTGCGGTCGTCGACTCCGCATGCATGCCTGAGATTTTCTCAAGTGCGCTTGCGAGTCCCTCAGGATACCTCGTAAGGAGTGCACCTGATGCGTCCGCTAGGAATTCACGTTTACGTGAGATTGCGAGCTTCATCATTGTTGCAAAGATCGGCGCTAGCAGGGCAACTGCAATGCCTAGAATGAGCATCACTGGACTGCCTCCCTCATTATCATTACTACGACGGCGCCCACCCCAGAACATCGAGCGAAGCATCCAATCAGAAAGAATCGCAATGAGCCCCGCGAGCACGACTGCGATAGTAGAGATGAGCGTGTCGCGATTGCCGATATGTGAAAGCTCATGCGCAATCACGCCTTCGAGTTCATTACGATTGAGGAGTCGTAGTAGTCCGGTATGCACAGCAATCGCCGCATGCTGCGGATCTCGCCCCGTCGCAAATGCATTTGGCGAAGCATCTTCGACGATATAGATCTTTGGCATCGGAAGCCCTGAAGTGATACAAAGATTTTCAACAAGATTCCAAAGCTCCGTTGCCTCCTCTCTCTTTTCAACACGCTTTGCATGTACCATGCTGAGCACAATAGAGTCCGAGAACCAGAATGCCCCGAGGTTCATGACGAGCGCTACCACCACGGCAATGATAAGCATCGATGGATTATTATTCACTTGCGCAAACACCCACCCTACTCCAATCACCAATCCAAAAAATCCGATAAGGAAAAACCATGTTTTTGAGATATTCGATTCTTGCTGTGTATACAGTGTTGCCATCCTGCGATTATAGCAGAACTGGCCAAAGAATGAAGCAGCCTTCATTCCTCCTTCATGAACCAAAATATTGCATCTCTGTATTGTATTTCTGAATTTCACGCAACGAAAAACCGCTTATTCGGGATGAGATTGCCCTCGCTGGAGGCACGTGAACTCTAGTGAGCCGTATGGGTTATACGGTGAACGAGTCACGTGCTGAAGCGTGAGGGCAAGGTCGCCCGAATCAGCGGTTTATCTAGAATTTGACGGCTACGTTCTGCTGAGCAGCATCATTGTCGCCGAGGTCGAAGTACTCAAGAGCCTTAAATCCAAACATCCCTGCAATGATATTGCTTGGAAATGCCTGAATCGCATTTGTAAGATCGAGTACATTCGTATTATAGAAACGGCGTGCTGCCTGAATCTTGTTCTCTGTATCTGAAAGCTCCATCTGGAGGTTCAGGAAACTTTGATTTGCCTTAAGGTCAGGATATGCCTCCGAGAGTGCAAACACTGACTTGAGTGCGCCTGCAAGACCTGCCTCAGCAGCGCCCATGTGCATAGCATCATGAGGAGCAGCCATTGCCATATTACGAGCCTCAATAACCTTTGTAAGTGTTCCCTCTTCATGCTTTGTATAGCCCTTTACGGTCTCTACAAGATTTGGGATAAGATCATAGCGGCGCTTGAGCTGTACTTCGATATCCTGCCAAGCAGCCTTAGCGCGATTCACGAGGCGCACAAGGCGGTTATAGGTAGACATCAAGAAAAGCCCTACAATTACAACCACTGCGATAAGAATATATGTTGTTGGCATTTCGTAATTGTACCCTATTCGTGTGTAGAGGCAAGCAAGACCATGAAAAGATGATGAAGGCAAAATAAAAAGTGCGGCCTTAGCCGCACTCCACTTTTTCACGCGTCTCCGACTTGTTGATGTGTCGGAGATAGACCGACACATGAGGGTATTGCTTCACAAAATCACTGAGCACTTTCGCAGGATCAGGCTGCTCCCCTACAGACACACGATAGACATCTGCGCGATGCCCATTCAGCTGGGCGCGCAGACAACTCCCCTCTTTCCACTTCCCGAAGAGCTTTTTAACCACAGGAAGATGACGTTCGATACCCTTCTCATCGAGAAAGGTGATGTACCAGTATCCGCGCAGACCTGAGTAGATGCGGAGCGTTTTGTTGTGGGCCATGAGGCACCTCCAAAGAATGAATTTCCTATCGTCATCTTAACACAATGACATCAAGAGCGACCCACCAAACAACACATTTCTAAACATAACCAAGGCTTCAGTATACCCTTTACATAAGCCATTTTTTATTGTAGTTTGCATGCAGAATAGCACCCTCACAACTACAACAGGAGCATGTATGCCCAACCTTTTTTCTGACCACCGATTCCCCGGACTCAAGATCGCGATTGCGCAACTCCTCGTCATCCCTGGTGATGTGACCGGCAATACGGCAAACATCATGACCGAGATCACGAAAGCACGCGCCTGCGGCGCCGATATCATCGTCTTCCCTGAACTCGCCGTCACCGGCTATTTGCTTGGAGACCGTTTCGAAGAAGAAGATTTTCTTCACGAAATCACACATGCCAACCAGATGATCGCTGCGGCCAGCGAAGATATCATCGTCATCTGGGGCACCGTCATCACCGACTTCGAAAAACGCGGTGAGGATGGCCGTGCACGCAAGTACAATGCCGCATGTATCGCCAAAGATGGCTGCAGCGTCAGCAATGGTCTTCTCTTGGGATATGTACCAAAGACAAACCTGCCCAAATACCGCATTTTTGATGACGCGCGACACTTCACTCCGTCGCAAACCCTCGCGCAAGAAGTCGATATCCCCCTTGCTTCACTTCTCTTCCCATTTCGCGTCAAACTCCCCTCTTCAGGTGAGACGATTGCTCTGGGACTGACAATCTGTGAAGACCTCTGGGAAGATGATTACGCAAACAAGCCTTCGCAGATCTACGCCGAAAATGCAGCCGACATCATCATCAACCTTTCGTGTTCACCGTGGACTGAGGGGAAGACCGGAGCGCGTGACCACATGCTCAAAAAGCGTGCATGCGAGTCCAAGCTCCCCATCCTCTATGTGAATGCCGTCGGTCTGCAAAACAACGTCAAGAACCTCATCTGGTTCGACGGAGGTTCGACCGCAGTGCACAGCGATGGCGAAATCATCTGGCGCATGCCTCAACATGAAGCTAGTCTCGGCTATCTTCACGGTATGATCCACGAGGAACCCAAGGAACCCCTTTCGGGTGTGGCGGAATGTCATGCGCCCCTCATCGCGGCCATGAAACAGTTCTACGCGCCTTTTAAAAAGGTAGTCGTCGGACTTTCCGGTGGCATCGACTCAGCAGTGCAACTCGCCCTGCTCGTCGAAGCCATCGGTGCCCCTAAGGTACTCGCCATCAACATGCCGACGAAATTCAACTCGAACACGACCCAGGATCTTGCAAAAAAATGTGCAAGCAACCTTGGTGTCGAATACATCGTGATTCCCATTCAGCCGATTGTTGATGTCATCAAGGAAGCGCTCGCGAAAGCTGGCTTTTCGAATCTTCCGTCGCTCGTTGAGGAAAATATCCAAGCACGCACACGAAGTGCGGATATCCTCGCAGCTGTGGCGCAAACGCTTGGCGGTGTCTTCACCTGCAACGGCAACAAAACCGAAATGGCACTCAACTACTTCACGCTTTACGGCGATGGAGCTGGGGCGTCTGCATTCCTCGCAGATTTCTGGAAGGGTGAAATCTATGACCTCGCGAACTACTTGAACGAACAGGCGGGGCGAGAACTCGTCTCCATGGGTATCATCGATGTCATTCCCTCTGCGGAACTTTCTGCCGATCAAAATGTCGATGAAGGAAAAGGAGATCCCATCTTCTATCCTTACCATGACAATCTACTCCGCGCGTTCACCGAACTGCGCTGGACTCCGGCGACCGTGATGCAGCACCTCATCGAGGGTAACCTCGAAGAGAAGCTCAACTGCGCAGGAGGTACACTCAGGAAATATTTCAAGACCCGAAAGCAGTTCGTCGATAATCTTGAGTGGGCCTGGGAGCGATATAATATCGAATGGAAGCGTGGACAAACAGCCCCCTGCTTCTTAGTCTCGCGTCGCGCTTTCGGTTCCGACCGTCGCAGCACGATTGCACCATCGCATACGTCGCTCGAGTACGAGCGTCTCGTCTATCTCTACCTGCATACCGAAGATGGCAACTGCCGCATCGGCATCTAGCATTCCCCGACAACCACCAAATGGGAGACTGCAGAATTGAGATGAGATTGTGCCTGCTGGAGCTTTGCGAATTCTAAGGAAATGGGCTCTTGCCCATTGACTGAATCGCAAAGTGAAGCAGGTGCAAGATCGCTCAATTATGCAGTCACTATGGAGGAAACATGGATTTTGCAAAACGCGCTCACGACCATTCGTTTCATTACGACTGGATCATCCGTTCGCTTCTAGACATCGACTTCTACAAACTCTTGATGCTCCAGTGCATCTGGTTATTCTTCCCCACGACGGTCATCCGCTTTTCCCTCATGAACCGCACCAAGCGCGTCCGCCTCGCCAACATCATCGACGAGGCACAACTTCGTGCGCAGCTCGACCACGTGCGCTCACTTTCCTTCCGGGAAAATGAACTCGTCTGGCTTGCGGGCAATAAGTTCTATGGGAAGCGCGATATTTTCCGTCCCATATTCATCGGGTGGCTACGCGACCTGCGCCTCCCCGATTACCAACTCAGTCGCACTAAAGATGGTCAGTGGGAGCTTGTCTTCGAAGGAACGTGGGTCGAGGTCACCCTCTGGGAGATCTACGCTATTGTCATCGTGAACACTCTGCGTAATCGTGCAGGGCTCGCCATGATGAACAAGAGCGAGCTCGACATTTTCTATGCGCTCGGCAAAGCCCGCGCATGGGAGAAGGTCAAGATCTTCCGAGAGTTCGAGAACCTCAACCTCACTGACTTCGGCACCCGTCGCCGCCACGAATTCTTGTGGCAGAAGTGGGTCGTCGAACTCTTTGCAGAAATGCTTGGACCGAAGAACTTTTCCGGCACTTCCAATGCACTCCTGGCGATGGAGCTTGGGCTTGAAGCCAAAGGCACAAATGCCCACGAGCTCCCTATGGTGCTCGCGGCGCTTGCCTATGGTGAGCATGTCCTCGAGAGCACTGTACTGCGTGGAGAGAAAGTACGCGAATCGCAGTATGACGTCCTTCACTACTGGCAGAAGACCTATGGTGACGTGCTCACCGTCTTCTTGCCCGATACGTTCGGAACTACGCAATTCCTCAAGAATGCGCCCGAATGGCTCGCTAGCTGGAGGGGTGGCCGACCTGATTCCAAGGATCCCTTCCTTGCAACGGAAGAATTCGCCGCTTGGTGGCAATTCCATAAGCAGGATCCAAGAGAAAAGCTTTCTCTCCCCTGCGACGGGCTTGATGCTCCAGTCATTGCCGACCTTCACCGCAAGTACTACGGTCACATCGGTATCGGCTATGGCCTCGGCACATTCGGCACCAATGACTTCCGTGGTTGTCATCCGCGAGGTCTTACCGACCTCGATCCCATTTCGCTGGTGTGCAAAGTTTCGCACGTCTTCGTGAATGGGATCTGGATACCCGCCGTCAAACTCTCGGACAACTACGAGAAGGCCACAGGACCGAAGGATATGGTTGCCGAGTACCGTGCCATCTTTGGCACCGAAGGTGTCGCGAATGCTCCTGTTGTCGTGTAATTAGTTCAATGCAAAATACCGCCCCTTACGAGGGGCGTTTTTCTACATAAAAAAGCAGGCCGAAGCCTGCTTGATTTAGTAGATCCACGAACTCATCGGATCCGTCGAACGCACGATGTGCATGCCTGCAGCAGCGAAACGCTTGAGAGCTTCTTCGCCCTTCTCGGTGAAGTCGGGTCCATCGGGGACCACAACCGAAGACATGGTGTCACTGAGTATGTACACATTACCTGCAAGCCGTGCATCACGTCGGCGAATCTCCGCAAGGAGATCATCGAGGGATGACTGTACGCAGTGCGAGAGCGCCTGACCTGCAACGAGTATCTTCTGGTAGGAAAGGATGTGATCCATGAAGCGCTGATTGCGCGCAGCAATGGGTTGCTTGCCATTCCAATGCTCAGTCACCTCCGGAGAGAAGACCGAGTAGCTTTCGGTAAGCGTATCCTGACCTTTCAGTTCAGGCCGATTCTGCGACACGCGTGCATACGCATGGAACATGCGCGCTTCATCAACGACACCGACGGGATTGTGCCCCTCGGAACCAAGGATGCAGTGCTCCGGCCAGAGATAGAGCATGTACTTGCCCGAATGGCCACCCGAGAGGACTTGCTTCACGTAGAAGCTCACCTGGCGCACCAGTTCGATATATGACATACCAAGCATGGCCGCAATATCCATGGAAGGAAGTGCGCGACCGAAGGTCTTGCCTCCACGCTGGATGATGAGATCGCCATCGATCATGTCGTGCGGTAAGAGCGGCACAAAGTTTTCATCTCGCCAGAACATCGGAGAGAAGATTTGGAACGGCTCATGTGTGTCGAGCGTTGGACTGATCGTAGTGATATGCGGTAGTTCGCGATAGATGAATTCCGAAAGACGACGCGAGTCATCAATCGCACCTTGCCCACTGCGACCAGCAACAAAGAGCGCCCCTTCAGGAAAACAGAAGTCGCGCTGTACATCGATGGGCATCAGAACCACCCTCGTTGTGTCGCTCGCTGCCGGGGCAATGTGATTGTCACGGGCGTAATCGAACGCGGCTTCGACCACCTTCCGGAGATTCGGCCGGTAGGACCAGAGTGCAGCGTGCTCGGGGTTATAGAACTTGGGAAATTCGCGCATAAGACGCTCCTTCTTATAAATGGGCTCTAGCAGGAAACTACCTCATGACGAGCAGATGTCAAATTGGAAAGTATCGCAATGCAAAAGGTTCTTTATCTTGACTTAGTGTATCATATACACTATTCTAGCGCAAGACAACAGAAAATCTAGACGAGTCCTAACCTTTATGGTAGAACTTGTGCAGACATTCAATTGCTCTTCTTTTAAAAAGGAGTATTCATGAGCCTTCGGGATACATTTCCCCTCGCTGTTGTAATCGGACGGTTCCAAGTCCCCCGACTGCACAATGGACACATCCAGCTCGTCGCTGCCGCACAGGCACACGCTCAGTGTGTTTCGATGAAGACGGACATGCTCATCGTAATCGGCGTCAGCCCCGCCCTTCCGAACAAAGCAAATCCGCTCTCGTTCGAGGCACGACGTGCCATGATCTCGGCCCAGTTCGAGGGATTTCCTATGGAACACATCCTCCCCTTAAAGGATCGAGGCAACAATGATCTATGGTCGCGTGATCTCGATGCGCTCATCCAGAAACACGCACACGGCCGACCGGTCACGATCTATGGATCGCGCGATAGCATCGTCTCTACTGGGTCCTACAAGGGGAAATATCCGACACACTACGTCGAAGCGGAGGGCCTCTACTCCGGAACAGAAGAGCGCGCGCAGCTTGCGAATAATGATTTCGTGACGCTGCACCTCGCGATGGATGAACACTTCCGACGCGGATTCATATCGGCGATCATGACGCGCGACCCTGTTTGCAACAGCACCGTCGATGCAGCGATCATCTCGCGTGACAAGCGCTTCGTCGTGCTCGGACAGAAGGAGCGCGACCATGGGAAGTTCCGTTTCCCTGGAGGATTTTTCGACAAAGAGCTCGATTTCGACGATGAAGCTGCTGCGATTCGCGAAGCGCGCGAAGAATGTGGCGACCTCGTCTTCGGAGAAGCAGTTCCCCTAGGCTCTGCAGTAATCGACGACTGGCGCTATCGAGGGACCGGCGACTACATCAAGACGCAGCTCTATCTGCTCCCTCACGAGAGCGGTGAGCTGAAGACCCTCGACAAAGATGATCTTTCGGGAGTCTCGTGGCATCCGATCGACCAACTCCTCAACCTGATTATTCCGGACCACGAGCTGCTCGCAAAGAAGCTGCTCAACTACCTCAATAAATGAAATCCAAAAGGACAGCCAACGGCTGTCCTTTTTTCTATAAGAAGAATTGTACCTTCTTCGCCTTCTTGAACACCTTTGCAGGTCGACCCTTCTGGAGCTTACGCTCTTTATTGGTCGGCTTGATCGGAAGTTCTTCGATAAACTTGTAGAAGTTTCGTTTATCTACTTCTTTTCCAAGCACGGAATCAAATGCATTCTTCAATTCACTGATTACGAATTCATCTTTGACGAAATTGAGTAAGATACTCGAGATGTACGCATGCTCACGCAAAAACTTTATTGCATCCGCAATGATGTGATCATGATCGTAAGCAAGCTTCAGCTTCTTGTTAAGCGGATACCATTCCAACCCGTAATCTTTATCAGAATTTTCGATAATACCGATATGTGCAAGTGAAACGACACGACCACGGGGATCACGCTCAACTGCATCATAAAAGCCTAAACTAAATACATGAGGAATCACATCGATCGATGATTTTTCCTGTGCAATGCGTTTTACCGCCTCGAGTGCAACTTCTTTTGGATGAAGTACACCGCCCAAGAGTCCAGGAACATTCACAAAATAGGGCGGCCGATGCACCAGCTGCGTCGCGTATTCTATGGTTCCGTTTTTCATGCGCAATAAGACGATGTCAGTGGCGACAATTGCGAAACGCAATGTG
Source organism: Candidatus Paceibacterota bacterium (assembly GCA_035583355.1). NCBI lineage: Bacteria > Bacillati > Minisyncoccota > Minisyncoccota bacterium. The sequence goes on from DATEZQ010000008.1 coordinate 83,167, forward strand.
TCCTTTGAGTCTAAATTTGTCATGGTTCATTTATTGTTCATACACCAAATGGTGCGTACTACTATTATACAGGCTAGTGTTTTTCTCACAATAAGCGTGTAAATTCGACAGAAAGTCAAAAATTTCATGTACATATAAAAAGCGCCGAAGCGCTTTTTATTAATAACCCATATCTTCAGCGGAACCAACAGACTTCTTCTCCTCGGGTGCATCGACAATGGCAACCTCAGTAGTAAGCAAGATGCCGGCAGCAGAGATTGCGCGCTCGAGCCCAACCCGTGCAACCTTCACTGGATCGACGATTCCCGCCTTTAACATATCAGGAACCATCATATCATTTGCTGCATCATAGCCTGCATTACCCTTACCTTCCATAATCTCCTTGATGATTACTGCGGCATCATCGCGCCCAGTATTTTCAACTATCTGTGTGATTGGCTCCTTGAGCGCATTCACGACGATCTGATATCCAACCTCATACTCTGCATTCGTCATCGCCGCGCCTGTATGCTTTTCGTTTTTACGCGCTGCGAGATTCTTTGCGAGCTCCTTTGAGAGACGGACGAGTGTTGAACCACCGCCAGGGATGATTCCCTCAGCAATCGCAGCTTTCGTTGCCTTCACTGCATCCTCGATCTTGAGCTTCAAGTACTTCATCTCGGTCTCAGTAGCAGCACCGACACGGAGAATTGCTACTCCACCGGAGAGCTTCGCAAGTCGTCCCTCAAGTTTTTCCTTATCATACTTCGAGTCTGCATTCGTAATTTGCGCACGGATCTGCGCAACACGCTTCGCGAGTGCCTGCTTATTCCCCTTCCCGTCGACGAGAATGGTTTTGTCCTTCGTGGCAATTACTCGACCTGCGTGTCCAAGTACATCAAGTGTTGCATCTGCAAATGTCGTACCTACATCATCTGAGATGACGGTAGCCCCCGTAAGGGTTGCGATATCATCAAGCATGTCTTTCTTGTGCACGCCGTAGCCAGGAGCCTTAATGGCAAGCACATTAAATGCACCTCTAATGCGATTCACGACAAGGGTCGTAAGCGCATCACCTTCGATATCGTCAGCGATAAGTACAAGATCCTTTTTCCCTGTCTGTGCAACTTTCTCTAGAAGTGGAAGAATTTCCTGAATCGAAGTGACGCGTTTATCGGTAAGTACTATAGAAGCATCCTTAAAGACCGCCTCCATGCGTACGGAATCAGTTACCATATAAGGAGAAACGTAACCCTTGTCGAACTCAAGCCCCTCAGTAATCTCAGAAGTTATACCAAATGACTGTGACTCTTCGACAGTGACTACACCATCATTCCCTACTTGCTTAATGGTCTCTGCAATCTTCTTACCAAACTCCGCACTCTCCACTGAAATCGTAGCAACCTGCTCAATCTCAGCGTCAGTCTTCACCGGCTTTGCAATCTTTGTGAGATAAAGCTCGGCATCACGAAGTGCTGCCTCCATGCCACGACGTACCCCCATCGGATTCGCACCCATGGCGACACGCTTCATGCCTTCACGCACAAGTGCCTGCATTAAAACCACGGAAGTGGTTGTACCATCACCGGCGATCTCGTCAGTCTTGCTTGCGACCTCCTTGGTCATTTCTGCACCGAGGTTCTCGAACTTATTTGTGAGCGTGATCTCTTTTGCAATAGAGACGCCATCGTTGGTGATTGTTGGTGCACCATACCCCTTATCGAGGACGACATTGCGCCCACGTGGACCGATGGTGATCTTCACCGCATCAGCGACGATATCGACACCACGGCTGAGCGCCTTGCGTGCAGCCTCTCCATTTAAAATTTGTTTTGTTGCCATAGAAGAAAATTATGCGCCAATAATTCCGTAGATATTCACCTCACTCGCGAGGACATAGTCTGTGCCTTCGAGTGTAAGTTCTTCAACATCATAGCCACGCTTGAAATACACCTTGTCACCTACCTTCACGTCGAGTGCGATACGTGTACCTTCGTTATTGCGGCGGCCATTTCCAACGGCGACGATCGTGCCGATCTCTACCTTTTGATCCTCATCCTTCTTTGAGAGGATGATGCCCGAGGCGGTCTTTTGTTCGCCCTTTTTATTCTGAGGTAAGACAAGAACGCGATCTGCGAGTAGTGAAATATTTAATGTTTGCTTATCTTTTTTCATATGTGCAATATATACCTTAACGTGTAAGGTGAGCGTATTATAGCGAGCACTCTAGCTCTTCGCAAGGACCACAAGGTCCAAATAACACGGTCGTGTCAATGTATTGACGTTACAAAAAAGATGTGTAAGACTGATGCCAGTAAACGTTCTATAAGGAGGCACTCATGCCCACCCCTGATGGAAAGCCCTTGATCGGCTACGAAGAGCAGGCCTCGCGCTGTCTCGCTGCTGGACCGCTGTCAGAGAAGCATCCCATGATTGAACTGCTCTCGGTCACCAAGGAGGACGGCAACATCCACAAAGCCTTGGTCTGTCCAGGTTGCGGCGCACACGCTCTGACCGTGACTGACAAGGACGGCCTGCTGCTCACCCCGATCATTCCCTTCACTTGGCCGAAGTCACTCCTTGATCGTCTCGATCAAATGAACCGGCGCTAGCCAACACCCACCCACATGCACGCATGTGGGTTTTCACTTACTGAAATACTCCTTTAGAATCACCATTTTGCTCCTATTTTTACTCCAAAAGTACAGAGCTTGCCCCCTTGCAGGATAGCGGTATTTGTGTATAATGGATTCACATGGAACTTCAGCAGTCACTGCAATTGGCAGACATCATTCTCTCAGTCCTCATCATCGCACTCATCCTTCTCCAGCGCTCTGGAGCAGATGTAGGTAGCGCATTTGGCGGGGGCGATGGTTCAGGAAGCGTCACATATACACGCCGCGGTTTTGAGCAGGTGCTCTTTGTAGCATCAATCGTCGCAGGCATCCTCTTTGTGATCCTCAACCTCGCACTCCTCAAGTATCCTCTCGCCTAGTACGGAGAGGGTATTTTTACGCAAAAAGCATATCTTTTTGGCTAGCATAGCCACATTCGTTGCCTCTTCTGGTACACGAAGTTCGTTCTTCCACCCTTTTTGCTCGAGAATTATGACTCCAAACGCGGACTGGCGTGCTTTTTCTGCTACCACACAGGATGTGTGCATCTCTCTGTATTCCTTTCGAGGACAAGGTTAAGTACACAACCAGTTGTGCACTCAACCCTATCCTTGATATGCAGCATATGCACCACGGTCGTGATCGCATCCATGTTTATACACACTCCATTTGGCTTGTGAACTTCCTAAACTTTTCTTCAAAAATCTCTGGCACTCAACTTTTTGCAAGAATCCTTGCGCTTCCGTTTCCCATTCGGATTGCTGGATTTCTTGCATCCATAGCGCTCGCAATCAGCACGTTCTTTATCGTTGTACACATTGTCGATGCGCGCTTCTTCGTTAGCATTCCTGAACAAGGTGGAGTACTCACTGAGGGTGAAGTCGGGCGACCGCGACTCATCAATCCAATCTTTGCAAAGACAGAGGTAGACCGTGACCTTGTCGCACTGCTTTATTCTGGCCTCATGCGCCCCTCAGGTAACGAGCTTGTTCCCGATCTCGCAGAAAGTTTTGAAGTAAGCGAGGATGGGAAAACCTACACTTTCACACTCCGTAGTGACGCAACGTTTCATGACGGGACACCAGTCACTGCTGCTGATATCGTATTTACTGTTGACCACATAAAAAACAAAGGACTGCCAACAAAAAGCCCCCTTGCTCCGAACTTTGTCGGAGTGATTGCCCAGGCAACCGATGCACGTACGGTTGTGTTTGCTCTTGAACAGCCTTATGCCGCATTCACCGAGTCGCTAACCTTTGGAATTCTTCCAAAACATATTTGGGAGACTGTGGGTACCGATGATTTCGATCAGACAATCTTCAACCTTGAGCCTATCGGTTCAGGACCATATCAACTCACAAGGGTCATCCGCGACCCGCAGCGAGGTCTTGCGAAAGAGTATGTCTTGAGTGCATTTCCAGGGTATGTGCACGGAAAGCCACTTATCAGCGAGTTTGACCTCTTCTTCTATGGAAGCGAGGATGAACGCATCAACGCATATAAGAATGGTGAGATTGGTCAGCTTGCAGGAGTCCAGACATCATATGCGCGCGATATTGCAAGCACTGGTGCTCCTGTACTCTCTGCACCGATGCCTCGCATCTTCGGTATCTACCTCAACGAGCCAAAGAAAACGCTCTTCAGCAATCCCGTCGTACGTGAAGCACTTGATAGTACAATTCCAAGAGAGGAGATCGCAGCGCAGGTTTTCTCCGGTTACGCAAACCCTGAGATCGGACCATTCCCGGGACTTGCTCGGCCCGACGGCCTCCCTGAGGATAAGCACCTGCTCCTTGCAGAAGCTATGCTCGAAAAAGATGGCTGGGTAAAAAATGCTGATGGTGTGTACGCAAAAACAAATAAGAAAACGAAGCAAACCGAAGTTCTCTCATTTGCAATTTCCCTTCCTGATATTCCTGAGCTCACTGCGAGTGCACAACTCATTGAAGCGGCCTGGAACAGACTCGGAGCAAAAATCGAACTCAAGACTTATGATCTTGGAACCTTCACGAGTGACATTCTTGCTTCGCGCAACTTCGACACTGTATTCTTCGGTCAAGTCACCGGTCGTGACCCAGATCCTTATCCATTCTGGCATTCAAGCCAAAAAACACGCGGAACGAACATCGCACAGTATGCGGACAAAAAGGTAGATGCACGCATCAATGACCTCTCACATACTGTCGATGCCGCAGGCCGCGCGATCATTCTCAGTGAAATAAACACTATGATCATGAATGATCGACCTGCCCTGTTCACCTATAGTCCCGGTTTCGTCTATGTAACTGACCGTGCCGTCAAAGGCATAACACTTCCACTCATGACGACTGCCGCGGAACGCTTCTCCGGAATCGAGCGCTGGTATACCTCTAGCGAACGCGTTTGGAAATTTCTTGCAAAAGATAAAGCGGTAAATTAAGCAGAGCTGACGCGAGGCATCCACCTCCCGCTCCTCCTTTGCAAGCACTCATTTAAATAAACTCAAATATGGAAAACAATACTCAACCAAATCGCGCGCCAAGCGCCGCAGCAGGGGCACCACGCCCTCGCCCACCTCAGGGTCAAGCGGGAAGGCAAGGCGGTCATCGTCCACCAATGCGTGGACCTCGTGGACCACAACGTGACGGCCACCGCTCTAGTGGCAACCATGCAGGCCACAACCGTCCCGGAAATCATTTCGAAAAAACCCGTGATCGCGTCATGGATGTTCGTTATGAAAAAGCAGGAGAGCAAAAGAAGCGCAAGGAAATCCCAGCACTTCTTAAAGGTGATATTCGCGTGATCATTTTCTCTGGCGTTCAGGAAATCGGACGCAATATGGCTGCAATCGAATTCGGTGACGATATCGTTATTGTCGACTGCGGTTTGCAATTCAAGGATGAAACAACTCCTGGAATCGATTATATTCTTCCAAATACAACCTATCTCGAGGAGCGCAAGGATAAGATTCGTGGTGTATTCATTACCCATGGACACTTGGACCACACTGGTGGACTTCCCTATATCCTTCCTCGCATCGGCAACCCACCGGTCTATGCACGTAAGCTTACAAGCTTACTCGTAAAGAAGCGTCACGATGAGTTCCCTTCTCTTCCCCCACTCGATCTTCGTGTTGTGGAAACTGAAGACGTTGTGCGATTTAAGGATCTCGCAATTCGCTTCTTCAAGGTGACGCACACCATCCCAGACTCAATGGGTGTTATGATTGACACCCCTCACGGCACCATCATCCACACCGGTGACCTCAAGCTTGATCACCAGGGCGGCATCGCCACAGAGGAAGAAGAGCGTACCTATGGTAAATTCCGCAATGAGAAGATCCTTCTCCTTATGTCAGACTCAACAAACTGTCAAAAGGCGGGATTCTCAATTCCTGAACCTACAGTGCATGTGACGATTGAAAAGCTTATCAAGGAGTCGCACGGTCGCGTCATCGTCGCAACCTTCGCCTCACTTTTGGAGCGCATCATCAAGGTCATCGAGTTCGCTGATACACATGGGAAGAAAATCTGTATCGATGGTCGTTCAATGAAAACAAATATCGAACTGGCACAGAAAGCAGGAATCTTTACATTGAAACCAGGAACAGTCATCCCCGTCGAGGACCTCGATAAGTATCCACCCGATCGCGTGGTCATGCTCGTTACTGGAGCACAGGGCGATGAATTCGCGGTACTTATGCGTATTGCAATGAAGAAGCACCGCCAGGTGAAGATTCGCGATGGTGACACTATTCTCTTCTCGTCATCGGTCGTTCCTGGAAACGAGCGTGCCGTACAGAAGCTTAAGGACCTCCTCTCACGCCAAGGCGCAAAGATCGTCCACTATGAGACTTCAGATGTCCACTCATCTGGTCACGCATATCGCGACGAGGCACTGTGGATCATGAGCAAGGTATCCCCTCGATTCTTTGTACCACTCCATGGCTACCACTATATGCTCCGTTCACATGTTGATATCGCTTTCACCGCTGGAGTTCCAAAAGAGAATGCGATTATCCCAGACAACGGATCAATCATGGAGATCAGGGAGAGCGGTACGAAGTTCGTGAAGCTCCCGGTCATGGCACCAAACGAAATGGTAGCCGTCGATGGATTCAATGTCGGCAATATCCAGGAGGCAGTCGTACGCGACCGCCAAATGCTTGCCTCAGATGGTATCGTTGTGCTTGTCGCAACCGTCGACATGCAGACCGGTAAGATTATGAAGAGTCCAGACATCATCGCACGTGGATTCGTCTACGTTCGTGAGTCGCACGAGCTCCTCAACCATGCGCGCCTCATCATCAAGAAAACGATTGAGGATGCATGTGGAAAAGACATGAATGGAGTGAACTTCGAATTCTTGAAAGAGGACCTGCGTGACAAAGTCGGCAAGTTCTTCTTCCAGAAGACAATGAAACAGCCCATGGTAATCCCCGTATTGCTAGGAATGTAAAACATAAACCACTTCGCCCAAACTTGGACGAAGTGGTTTTGTTTTACATTCAACTCGGGCATTTTCGGCGGCTGTCTTTTTGCCAGGACCGACCAGCGCTCGCCCACGTCTCACATCAATATTTCTCGCAAAGCCTCAAAATATTGTGTGGTCTCGGGCCCGCCTCGCAGTCTCGAAGACTCGACATAGCCCCGGCTTACTCGCGGGAAAATGCTATCGCATTTGCCTTCCCGCTCGTACTCCGAGTACCCTTGTACACTATCGTGCTGCGCGCAGGCCGTTGCTGGCAAAAATCCTAGCCGTTTCATTGTGTAAATTGAGGAGCCAGGAATGATGCTAAGTCCGAGCCGTTTCATAGGGCAGATTGAATGGCTTAGAATTTAGGTCTCATGACGCATGACCCATGACTTTAATGCACAGGTAGTACCATAGACTGTACTAAGTATGCTATTATATAGTCATGGAGAACACAGAAGAAACGAAACCGCCAGAAACACTTTCCACGCGGTCCATCATGTTTGCCTCTGTTGGTGCAATAGCGATATTAATTATTTTTTGGGGAGTAGTGACACTTGTACGCAAGCCCACCATTGCCATGCCGAGTGAAGTCGTATACACCATATACGCAAGTGCACCAGTACAGTATGAGATTGGTGACTTCCCCATCAAGGCTGCACAACTTGCCCTTGAGCAAGAGCAAGCAAAACCAAGAAACTACAGACTCCGTTTCATTGCTCTTGATGATTCGACGCTAAATGGAGAGTGGGACGAAATGCGCTTGAGGGAAAACCTCAAGATTGCGATTAAGGACCCAACTACGATTGCATTTTTCGGGCCCATTTTGAGCACTGCAGCAAAGATCGCTATACCTATGCTCAATGTGGAAGGTATCCCCATCATCTCACCGACGAACACTTGGCCGGGTCTCACAAAACCAGGATTCTCGATTGATGAGCCTGGGCGCTATTACCCCACACAAAAGCGCAATTATGTGCGCTTCTCGACTACCGATGAACTAGAACTCACCAATGCTGCAACATGGGCGCAGTCACTAGGCATGAAAACAGTTTCCATAACGGGAGACAAATCGCTCGACCCCGCAACAACACTCTTCTTTTCAAAACGAGCTGAGGAACTCGGCATAAAAGTAAACTCACGCTCATTCCTTGAAGATAATAATACTTTCCAGGTAGCAAAAAACCTGATCACCGAGAAACCAGATCTCGTCTATCATCTTGGCGCGAACAGCACACTCTTCACAAAATTTATTCGTGACTTGCGACGAGCTGGCTATAGAGGGAGTGTTATGGTGAGCGATTCTGTGCTTAGTCAATCACTTTTTGATGCAGCAACACCTGAGCTCGAAGGAGTATATGTAACATCGGTAAGTATACCTGTCGACAAGCTTGGAAACTCACTCTCTGAGCGCTTTATCGATGCCTATAAAGAACGGTATAAAGCAGCGCCAGACACCTCAGCGGGAATGGCATACGAATCAATGAAGATACTTATCAATGCCATAGACAAAAGCGATCACACGCGCGAAGGGATCATACGTGAACTATTTAACACACATAACTTCCCGAGCATGTTCGGCTCAGTTACCATTGATAGCAACGGTGATAATGTAAGTGGAAATATTGGTGGAAGTATAATCAAAAATGGGAGCGCACAATATATCGGAGTCATTGGACATACACCCAATCTTATCGATTAATAAAAAACGGCAATTGCCGTTTTTTACTGGAGCGGGAATGGAAGTGTAATGGTCGGCATACCAATGGCATGTGGCCCAACCTGATAGTCGCTGAAATAAAATGTGATTCTATTTCCGTGAATAGTGAAATTTTCGAAATTCTCGTACTTTGCCCCCGCACCATCATTAATCCACTGAATTTCAACAGGAGAAAGCACTGACTCATCCAAAGTACGCTTGCGCTCCTCAATAAGTAATGCGATAGCATCAGCCGAAAGCTTTTCAAGAGTACTTATGTCGCCACCAACGATATCATCAATCGCAACTACACGATGTTGCTTCAGGTCATAGTTAAATGTATGCACACCGCCTGACCCATGCGCACCCCCGCTAAATTCATCGTATTCGACAAGAACACTAACTCTTTCCGCATCGAATTGCATAAGTGACCATGTCGCATGATAAGGAAAGAGCTCCGCTTGAGATGGGGTATCAGAAATACTCCCTCTTGGATCGGCAGTTTCCGCTCTCGCCTTCCAGTTCTCCATAGAGGCTTTATCGTGTTCCTTTATACCCTCTGTTATCAGTGTTGCTATTGGAGCGTTAAGCACCTCCAGCTCACCCATAAATTGCGGATAATCAACCTCTGTGCGTGTATACGTCCCAACATGATGATCCGAAACATTAAAAACGAGTGGTGTGGTTGTAGCAATACTAAGTGGAGTAGTAATAGTAGGAGCTTCAGCTTTTGGCGTCACAGCAAAAAACTCAAAAATGAAAAATGTTCCTACAAAAACGATAAATAGGAGGGAAAGATAAATCGGAATATGCTGCTTATTCATATGCCCATTATTCCATGCTATCGCAAATTATGAAAGGGTAAGCATCAGGCTAGAGTGGATACCAAACTTCAGGTACTCCATTCTTATACGCAGCAACTTGATTCTGCCCAAAATACAATATGACGTTTCCATGCATGACGAGAAACTCCTTAAAATTATTCTTTTCTGGAGCGGTGCCTGCCTTAAGCCACTTTAGTGCTGCATCGCCAAGCTTTGCACTGAACTTCTCTGTAAGCTGCTGCTTGAGACTGTCATACGCAAAACCAGAAAGCTGATCAAGATAATTAGGATTATCTGGAAACATATCAGCGACCTGGAGCATACGATGTCCTCGAACATCATAATTGAATGTTTTCACCTCCTCTATTGTATGCCCATCACCAACCGCGGCTCTAAATCGAAGCAAAAAACTTAATCTTCCCATATTTATCTCGCCGGGCTCCCAGGTGATACGTAAGAGAAGCTTATCCACACTCGTAGGAGGAGTAACTTTCCCTCCTGCAGTATCAAGACCGCTACTGCGCGCAAGCCAGTTTGCCTCTGCCATGCTTTCATGTCGGAGCAATGCATCACTCACCACGCTCTTTACTGCGTTATTGAGATCCACTGGGCCACGCACGAATTGTGGATACGCAATCTCACTTTTACTGTAAACATTTTCCCCTACCTCGTCCACGACACGCAAGAGCGGAGTAGTTACCTGCCTTCTATTGAACATAATACTCGTAAGTGTATTTGCGTTACTCTCATCAATATGTGCAAAATTTATTGCAATGAGCACGCCAAAAATGAGCACGACCGCACCGAGTGTAAGCTCGGCTAGCTTTTGTTTTTCCATAAGCCTATTATCGCACATACTATAATAATATAAAGTAAAGCTATACACAGCGGCAAATGAGTATGCTGTGCTATGCCTCTTGCAAACGAACGATTGTTCGTTATACTATATATATGCCAAAGCATGATGACACAAAGAACATTTCTCATTTGAAGGATTTTTTCCGCAGACACGGACGCCTTCCTTCATATAAAGAACTCCTCTTTATCACCGGCTTCTCTTCACGTGCATCTGCCTTTGGTCTCATCAATCGACTTGTCGCGCGACAGATTATTGCCAAAGACGAAGAGGGGCATCTCTCCCCTGGTTCACAGTTTTTTGCACGTCCACGCCTTGGTGTCGTCGAGGCAGGCTTTGGTTACGACGCGGATGCCATCGAAGATGACGCTCATGCTATCGATAACTACCTCATTGAAAAACCTGAGGCGACGTTCCTCCTTACCGTAAAAGGTGAATCAATGATCGAAGCAGGAATCCTTCCCGGCGATATCGTTGTTGCGGAACGTAGAAGTGATGCAAAAAATGGCGAGATTGTGGTCGCTGAGGTCGATGGCTCGTGGACAATGAAGTACTACCGTAATGAGAATGGCAAAATTCTCCTTATACCCGCAAATCGCACAATGAAACCCTACTCCCCGAAGCAATCGCTCTCCATAGCGGCGGTAGTGAGAGGGGTGGTGAGGAAATATTAGAGGAAATCCATGGGAATAAGGGGGATTCAAAACTCACCTATTATCAGCATATCCGCAAAATCGCATTCTTCCCTTATCCCCTCATAACCTTATAACCTTGTATTCTCTCTATGCGCTACATCCTTCACTGCGATGGGGACAATTTCTTTGCGTCATGTCTCGTCGCGAAATACCCTCGCTTGCGCAATAAGCCTCTCGTCGTTGGCGCCGAACGTGGTATGGCTACCGCACTCTCAGTTGAAGCAAAGGCGCTTGGTGTTACGCGGGGAATGCCCATATTTGAAATCAAAGCAAAGTATCCTGAAGTGATCATTCTTTCTGGAGACTATGAGCTCTTCTCTCGTACCTCAATAAGGATGCACAGACTCATCGAGGCGACAACAACGGCAGTTGAAAAGTATTCAATTGATGAATCCTTTGCGGATATTACCGAGGCAATAGAGAAACGCCGGAGCAGCGCTGAAATCATTGGAATAGAGATAAAAGAACGTACGTGGAAACAACTTGGAATCCCCATCTCCTTCGGTGTCGCTCCGACAAAAACACTTGCCAAACTCGTTTCCACGTCGAGCAAGCCTAATGGATTTCGCGTCGCAATGACCGAAGAGACGCTTACTCCTATTCTTGCAAATATACCTATTGAAAAAGTCTGGGGTATTGGGTGGAGAACGGCAGTAAAGCTCCGTGCACGAGGTATACAGACTGCACTCGAACTCAGAGATATTCCACCAAACGTACTTTCAACTTTCGCAAGACCGCTACTGGACATCCAAAAAGAACTACGCGGTATTATTGTACACCCCATCAACCTTGAGCACGCTCCACTGCAGTCAATGATCTCCTCCCTCTCCTTCCCTGCGACCACAGACAGCGACTTCATACACAGGGAATTCATTAGACACATTGAGCACCTCGCACACCGCTTGCGTAAGCACGGTCTTGCAGCGCGCACACTTACTATTCACACAAAAAATAGCAAACAAGAAGTCATAGACCTCTCTTGCACACTTCCACAACACAGCAATACCCCGGGCATATTCATTGATCATTTTGAAATGCTCTTTCCACACATCCTAAAGCTTGGCGAGCGTATTCGTACGACAGGTGCGGCAGTTACGGATCTTATTCCAGAGACAGCTGCCAATATATCGCTCTTTGACAAGAGAGATGCTCGGGAAGAAGTCATATTCAAGACCGTTGACAGTCTTCACAAACGAGGGCTTTCGGTACGTTCAGGAATAGGCATATGAATATAAAAACCCACCGCAAGCGGTGAGTTTTTATTTAATTTGCTGATACACTGATCAAACCATTATGTGTGAGAGGCTTTGTTCCAAATGGGACATAAAGTCCGAAGTAGATATTATTGACTACCGGCGTCGTTGAGTTCGGCTTTGGGAAAGTCAAACCAAGCGTTGCCGTGCTTGTCGAAAGCGTCGTACATAATGAGCAAGATGCAAAATCAAATGTCGAAGTTGCAACCTTTTCGTTATCAACAGTAATCGTACTATCTGTCGTCGTAAGATCTGAACCCGCAATATCGATACCAAACTGCGCATTTCCCGTATTCTGGAGAGTAGCGGAAGGATTCGAAAACGCAGGAGTCGTACTTCCAATCTCCATACTACCGAAGTCCACCGCTCCCGTAATGAACGCAAGAGCCTTAAGCGTATTGAGTTCAGCATCGACACTCGCAGAATCGGAGACATTTGCCTGATTATGCACATGCACCGAAGCAGTCCAGATATCACTTGCATATGTACCGACATCAGTTGGCTCTGCAAAGTATTGCAGATCTGCCTGACAAGAAATCGTACAAGATACACCCGCACATGCAGACAAGGCACACGAAGTCTTTAGAGGAGTATAACAATTGTTATCATCCGCCACACAAGACTCACCGAGACTCTTGCGATAAATCGTACCCGTTGCTACCGGTGAGATATCAGCATAACCGCTGTAATCAGTTACTGTACCAGTTGCCATCACCGTCGTTGTTCCACCTTCATTAAGAAGCGAAAGCGTTGGAGTGGTCCAGTTCCAGTTTGAAATATGCGGAGGATGTGAGACTGACGCCTCAGCAACCTTCGTATATGACACAAGACGATTTCCATTATTGGATACTCGGAAACAATATGTCGGCTGAATCGCACTAGGAGTGAATTGCAACGCATACTCTACTTCAGTGAAGTAATTCGCGGCGATCGCAAGTCCAGTCGTCTTATTCGACGGATCCTCCACAATACGTCCTGAGACAAAGTTCAATCCCTTCGGAGTAGAGAGGAGTGGTGTTGTACCATCACCATCAGCGAAACTTGTAGATGTAGCCATACACACCGCATCCGTTGAGCACGAGCTCGATAGAGGAACGGGAAGGTAATTTGCGTCACCAACCGACTCACAGTTCGATGCCCCACCCTTAATCGCATAATCGAGTTCGAGCTGCTGTCCAGAGAGTGGGGTTCCCGTGTTTCGGATTCCGAAACGTAGACGTACTTTCTCACCAAGCTGTGCTGCACCATATGCGGCATTTTCACTAGTGATCCAAGTTGCTCCACCATGCTGCTGCGGCGCAAGCACTATCGTTGTCGGAGTGCCTGCAATATATGGAGTAGCGGTAACGTTATCCCAACCACCCTTCTGGTACCAGTATGAGAATCCAATCCCTGACCCAGGAGCATAGCTGTCTACTGCAGAAATACTTGCAACCTGCGTACCACTTGGGTCAAACAGTGTTGCATTAATCGTTCCTCCTGACTGATAGATCCAATCAATACGCGCAGTATACCAACCCTGTGTGGAAAGTACGACATCCTGAGAAGAAACTTCTGAGGATACATTCGGTAAGAATCCATCCTTTGTCGCATCCTTCACAAGTCGCACATTCTTTGCGGCCTGCTGTGGTGAAACACAGAAGCCCCAGTTCGAACCACTCGTAGAGTTTGCTCCGAAGGTCAAACAGGTATCGTCATTTGATGAACCATCAATATAAATATTCTCTCTAATTGTCACACCCGCACCTACTGTCGTTCCGCGCGTAACGCCCGCAGAAAGATTTGCCATACCCAACGTTTGTCCTGTATCAGTCATTGAACGCAAATACTTGAGTCCAAGCTGTTCAATCGGCGAACGCGAAGCCATATCAAGTGTTCTAAATGATGCAGTGTCACCCGTCATACCTGAGAGACCAGATTCACCGTCAAAGAAATAGGTGAAGACCGAGGCACCCGAGGATGACGCTGCGGCACTCGCATTACCATAATAGACATAGACATCCGCACTTGACTGCGCAGCAAGCGTAGGTACCTTAACCCACACATTCGCACTCGCGGTCGTGTATGTTTCGATCCAGAATGGAATCGTCGTTGTACCATTGTTTGCAGTGAAACGAATATCTCGGTAATCTGCCTGCATTTGTGACTGATATGGTAAATTGACTTTCACTGCAACATTCGTTGCAGCTGAGCTTGTATTGTTCACCACATGGACTCGCTGGCGATGCGTCCAACCCGAGGCTGCACCACCGTACCATTCACTATCCGGCACCGCCTCCCCTCCGTCGTCATGACGCCACCTATAGTAACGTTGATCAACGAACTGACAGAGCGAATCATCCCATCTGAATGCTCCACAGGCGCCTGGTGAACCATCATTATCTGCGGACTCACCCGCAAGGTTCCCTACCGCACTACTGAAGTTCAACGCATTCGTTGAAGTACCGTTCAAGTAGGCGTTGACCCCTGAAGTGTGACCCGTATCAAGTGCGAAGCTGTTATTTGCAAGAATTGCGCCTGAGTTTGCATCAACAGTACTACCATCGATGTAAAGTATATTTCCCGTATCGACTCCTGTTGCAAGATCTGCATTCTCAAGTGCCGTAATTACCGTATTTCCCGTAAGCTGCAGACCGTTCGCAGTAGTATTACGCATCTTGAAGTAACGACCCTCGAAAGTTCCACTCGAGACAGAAAGACCATAAGTTCCTGACAGTGACTGTACTGAGGTTACTGCACCTGAGCTACCGACTATATGTAATTCTGTCCCACTATTCCATGTCGCCGTGCTCCCTGGTGCGAATCGCACATTGACGGTTCGTGAAGCAATCGCAGTACCATCAAAATTCGTCGTCGCCGACCAATAATCACTTCCGACATTGCGTACGTAATTACCATAAATATTGAGAGCTCCATTCACATTTGCGTAGTTCTGCGCATAGAGCGAAGCACCCCCTGCCGTAGTGACGCTTGTCGATGACGCATTCCAGACCGCTACCTGTGTATTTGCGCCAAGCTCAATGGCATTATATGCAGTCGCAGGTGCACTCTTTGCATTTATCGTGGAAGTACCTGTTTTTTCAAGTCGCAGTGTACTTCCCGTCCAAGTTCCACCAATACTATTAGTAAAGAGATCCTGCACCACAAGCCTTGTTGAGGGCGACTGCACAAATGCATTCGCAGTCTTGAGCGTTAGTGACTTCGTTGCTGTTGCATTCGCCTCTATGGTAAATCCACCACCAGCACCGTCGACAATAAGATTCGTGAACGTAGAATTTCCTGGATTAATGAGCTTCCCTGTTGAGGTTGCGAACATGCGCACCGTCGACGTTGCTCCTGCGGTGAAACTACCTGCAATATTCTTGAATGTTCCACCAATTGCGAAGTCTGCTACAGGAAGAGTAAGGCTACCTGAATTAATGTAGACATCTCCTGTTGTTGTCGCATTCTGCACATTCGTCGCAAAGTCACCATTGGCAATACGGAGATTTGCAAAGGCTGAACCACCAGGCACCAGGAGTCGGCTACCCGCTCCTGTCACCGAGACAGTACCGCCATTTGCAATAAATGCACCACCGATGTTCTGGAAGTCATTCCCGACTGCGAGTGTACCTGCAGGAAGCGTCGGCGTACCCGATGCAATAGTGAAGTTCCCCGTTGTTGTTGCACTATCAAGGAAGCTCCACGCACCAGTTCCAATGAAAGTAAGATCCTTGAAACTACTTCCACTTGTGCGAATTTGCTTTCCCGTTGTAGTAGAGGTCATAAGGACTGTACCACCGTTCGCATTGAACGTACCAAGATTACTGAATGTTCCACCAACCGCGAATGTACTTGCAGGTAGCGTTACTACTCCTGTAGTGATAATGACATCACCCGTCGTAGTTGCAACACCCGCAATAGTCCACGAGCCCGCACCATTAAAGGTGAGATTCGTCAGTGTTGCCGGAGTAGCAGCTGTGAGTGAACGGCCTGCGACAGAGGAAGTGAACGTAAAGTTTCCTGCACCACCCGAGACAATCGCATTCGCACCCATCATGAGGTCACCGCCAACGGTATACACCTCTGCACCACTAGTAATCCAAGTTGCACCTGCCCTGATTTCAATATCTCCTTCTATCGAAGAAGTATTGGTATTTCCCGGGACTGCGGCATTACCACCAGGCGCATAAGTCTTTCCACTCCACACGATGAGCTTCGTATTCGTATCAAGAGTGAGCGCTCCTCCTGTTACTCGTGCAGGGATATTCGCATACTGATCTTTGTCATACAAATCAATGCTTGTATTTGTAATAGCCCCCGTCTGCTCGTTTCGCACAATGACCGTATTTTCGTACATGTCATAATCCGCAATGTTTGTCATTGGATTATAGGCATATGTCACTGCCTTCACACCACTACTTGATGTCGCGAAAAGTATGAGCGTATCAGCACCTGCGGGAAGGATATTCGGAATACTGAAACTACCGTCAGCTGCACTACATGCTGTACCCGGCATTGTTGTAGAAGCATTTGCTACACGAAGGAATATGTTTTGTGTTACTCCATTACATGCAGTTGATGGAGTAACCCCATCACTCTGATAGAAATGACCAGAAATCGAGAGCTGTGCAGTTGAATCATCCCATACGAGATAACCAGGATTTCCTGCAGGGTCAACGTCATAGACCTCACCATCCCTTCCACCATAATGATTTACGAATCGCCAAGCAGACACGGTTGCACCTGTGGCGGTGATATTATTTCCGCCGGGAGCGATGAAGCCAAGTCGATACAGAATCTTCACAGGATTTGCAGTAATAACCGAAGCGGCAATGGTCATGAGTGACCCTGATCCGCTCGGATTCCTAAACACCACATCATCCATCTGACTAACTTTCACTGAGCCCGTAAGTGCAGTACCGGTTGCATTCGCGTCGGAAATATCAAGATACTGCATTGTTGTCGAAGCGCCACCAATTGAAAGTCCAAAGGTTCCACTGAGCGCGCGAACTGTAGTTGAAGCAAGTGGATCACCAATCATTTCAATCACGCTTGTCCCACTATATGTCGCTGTGGATCCCGCTGCAAAACGCACACGTGCCGCGCGAGGAGAACCAAGCACTGTTCCGTCAAAGTCCTTTGTATAATCCCAGTACTCAGTTCCACTAGTACTCTTATAGTCTCCAAAGATATACAAATCACCATTCACACCAGCATGATTTTGAGAGGCGATACCGCTTCCTGATGGTGTAATAAATTGTGTCGAGGAAGAATTCCAGAGTACTGCCTGTGTATTCGCGCCGAGCTTCAAGATATTATAGCTATCTGCACCACTACTCTTTGTATTCACTGCCACACGGCTACCCGTATTGAGATAAAGCGTAGAGCCAGTCCAAGTCGTCTTCGGACTACCAACAAGATTTGTGAAACTGCTTAATATTTCCAAAGTCCTACCTGATGCAAGCGTCCAACTCGTTGATGAACTAATTGTCATCGCGGTTGCAGTTGCATGCGCAGCAATGGTCCACGATCCTAATGGATCACTGAAGTCTACTTTTCCGAATGAAGAATTTCCAGGATTAATAGTCTTTGAGCCACTTCCGGAGAATTGGATCAAACCAAGCGAATGCGTGAAGGTACCCGCGTTGGTCCAACTTCCCTTCACGGTCGTCGTTGCCGCATCTGAAGCAATATATGTTGCTCCTCCCGCAATAGAAACGTTTCCGAGAATCGTAATAAGCGGATCACTTGCGAGACCACTTACCGTTGGTGTTGAACCTGATCCTCCCACGATGAAGTCACCCAAAATGTTAAGGTTCAATATTGGCAACGTGTACGAACCAGTGCCCATAAATGCAAGGTCAGTATAGGTGACATTCGTCACATTGGTAAGCCCTGTACTTGCGTAGGTCACACGCGCACTCGTCGTATCGAGCGAACCTTGGACCATAAGTGGAGTTCCAGTTCCCGTAAGCACAAGTGGATGAGCTGCCAAATCAAAGTGGTGTTTCGTCTTTACGGTAAGTACCCCAGCCACTGTTGTTGTTCCTGTACCTGCTTTTGTTGTTGTACCGAAGGTAGAACCATCGCCAAGCACTAAGTTGAATGCGGTCCACGTATTCACTCCACCGAAACTTCCATCTGCGGGAAGAGTAAATGTTCCACCGGTCATCGCAAGTGTTCCGTTACCCGTTGCACCACCTTGCGCTGTAATATTACCTGTTCCCGAAAGTGTTCCCGATGAAAGATTGAGCGTATTCGCCACACTTATATCGGAACTCAGGGCCCAAGAACCAGAACCAGTGAAACTAAGATTCCATAAGGCAAGCGGATCTACAGTTGTAATTGTGCGGGCATCCGTCGCGGTCATGAATACCGTTGACGAAGCAGCATTGAATATTGCACCTGCATCACCCTGCAAACGACCACCAACACTGAACTGCTCATTTCCTAGCGCATTAAGTACTGCACTATTATCAATATGAAGTGCACCTCCATAGGCCACCGCACTTCCTGTCCCTGTTGTGATATTTCCACCAGGAGTGAACGTTTTGCCTGCCCACACCCAGAGCTCATAACTTGCGGGGACCGAGAGATTACCTCCATTTGCGGTAAAGAGCATATCCCCATCGTTGTCTGCATCGAAACCTGAGAGCGCTGCATTACTCATTGCAAGCGAATCCTCATGTCGCAATATGACTCGGTTCTGATAGAGCTTCACGCCCGAAAGATTCACCGATGCACTGCGAGTTACGGTGACCGCCTTTGCAACAGGAGAACCCTTGAGGTACACCGACATCGTTGTTTCGCCAGTGAACGTGACACCATTTACGGTAAAGTTACCTCCTGCTCCACAGGTACCACCGAAGGCTGCACCTCCTGTTACCTGTACGCGCACTACTGCGGTAACACCATCACAGACCGTTGCACCCATTGGCGCAAGATTTGCATCATAGACTGTCCCAGAGATACTGATGATATAGCTTGAGTCATCCCAACGCACTTCACCTGGATCACCTGATGGATCATTGTCATATAGTTCACCGTCAATATCTCCACCATGTTGTCTGAAGCGAATGTAATTCGTTGTTGCAGCAGTAACGTTCACATTTTTTGCTCCCACAAACCCACCACTTCGGAAGTAATTACGCGCAAATTGCTGTGAAGCATTTGCATCAATGGCCTGCTTGCTCAGCGTGAGCACGTATCCCCCATTCACTCCTACAGACATATCCACGTCATCAAACACTGCTATCGTAGAAGAACCGGAAATAGAGATTCCTGTTGCTCCCAGGTTCGTAAATGCTGCATACTGTGCGGACAATGTTGTCGTCGCAAGATTGATCGCATACGTACCCGAAAGCGCACTCACGGTCGTTGTCGCACCTAATCCTCCCATCACTGAGAGCACTGTCCCAGAGGCGAAGTTCGCCACTGCATTTGTAGCGAAACTGACACTTACCGCGCGAGGGGTTCCAAGCGCTGTTCCGTCAAAATCGGTATTATAGTCCCAATATGCCGTACCCGAGTTCTGCGCATATGTACCGTAGATACGCAATGCTCCATTTGAGCCTGCATAATTCTGTACATAGAGCGCACTTGTCGCATTTGTTGTCACGCTCGTCGCAGACGAATTCCATGTACGAACCTGAGTTGCATTATCAAGTATGATTGCACCATAGTCGTCTGCGCCAAGTGTCTTTGTATTTATAGACATTGACGCACCCGAGGTGAGACGTAGCGTAGAACCCGTCCATGTCGTATTTGCGTTTGTTGCATTATTCGTGAAGAAACCATCAACACGAAGCTCAAACCCGCTTTGCATCGTAAAGCCACCAACTGCACCAAGCGTTGTCGTCGCGCTAACACGTGTATTTCCGTTTATTGTGAAGTTACCTCCTCCAGCAATATTGAGGCTTGAAAGCACCATTGACCCTGCCGACAATGTCGCTGCACCTAAAGCCCTATTCAATGTAAGGAGCGATGCATTGGCATTCGCAATACCGTTATTGATGAACGAACCACCAACAGTAAGCGATCCACTTACTGGGAAATTAAGTGTGGCACCAGCATTTACAATGACTGAACCTGCAGTAGTAACATTCGTATCACTGAAGTTAAGAGTTGTGCCACCAGCGGTTACTCCGCTCAACGTCTTTCCTGCAAGTGCGATACTCTGCACGCCACCATTCATGAACAATGTACCGCTATTGTGAACGATGTTTGCAGTATTCGTGAAGTTTCCGCCAACAGTGAGCACACCACTTGGCATCGTGAGCGCACCACCTGAAATGCTCAAGTTCCCAGTTGTCGTCGCGCTTGTAGTAAACACCCAAGAACCCGTACCATTAAAGAGAAGGTTATTGAAGTTCGACAGAGCACTCATCGACTTACCCGCGACCGTACCATTCATGACAAGTTGATTTGGAGCGGTAAATGTTCCACCCGTCTGAGTGAAGCCACCACCAACGGTAAGCGAATTTGTTGGGAATATATGTGTACCACCTGAAACGAGAATATCCCCTGTAGTTGTCGCATTCACATCGATCCAACTCACGGACCCACTCTGCAATGTGATATTACTGAGCTGCGCAGTTCCTTGCCTGATCGTCGCAGCACCAGCAGGATTCATGAGTAATTTTCCAGTACCACCGCTTGTAGTTCCATCATTCCTAAAGCTCCCAAGCAATGTCAGTGTATTTACACCAAAGAAGAATGAATCTCCTGCGGCAATGGTGACATTCGTCGCTTTTACTCCCGTGCTAAGACTCAGCGACTTTGGTGAACCATCAATAAAGACATTTCCCAAATCTTGACCAATAAGCGTAAGATCCGACCATGTCCCCGCAGTTACACCAAGGAATGTTGTAGTTGCAGAACCCTTTGTGAATACACCATTCACTCCAATAGAGAGACTATCTTCGATCGAGATAGGCTGCGCCCCAGGAGAAAGTGTTCCGTAATTTATGTTCACACTTCCTGTGGTATAGAGCGGCGTAACGGTCTGCCAAGTTGCACCAGTTGCAACCTCACCAAATGTTACATCATTGAACTTGTATTGTGTTGCACCAGTGTTGTTAATCGTATGCACGCTTGAAGTTGCATTGAATACGGTGCGCCCTGTTCCTGGAGTAAACACTCCACTATTACGCCAATCACCTGCAACCTTAATGATGTTTCCGTCAGCATTTGTTGTTCCGCTGATTGTATGCGAATACATCGTATTCGTCACACTTCCTGAACTTTGAGGACGCCATGTCGTACCACTGACAACCGCAAGGGACGCATCAGGACATGCGAGCAGTGGACTTGCACAAAGCGTCAAATTTCCCGATGCATCGACATTATGGAAGATGCTTGTACTCGTCGCACTTGTACTTTCATTGAGATAATCACTGAGTGCGAGATCTGCATTTGAAAGTGTCTGCCCCACCTGTGAGGTGTCACCAAGCACAAGCCAACGCCTTGAGAGTTCCATATCACTCAAGCTTCCTGAACCCATGAATTTTGCAACGGCAACTGCACGATTCGCAGCACCTGGGCTTGCAATCCATGCCGTCACCACATCACCATTACGATATGAGACACTTGGGATAGTCCAATTACCCGCACCATCGATTGTTCCTGTCTGAGGACTCAGTACCCCATTCACTGCAACATTCACCGTTCCTCCGGTAAGTGGTGTTGTGCGATCAAAATTTCGTGCAATACCGCCGACTGCAAGCCCTTGTGCCCAATCAACTGTCCAGTCATTCACTGTAGGACAGTTCGCGAGTGTATTACATGAGAGATCAGCACGAAGACGAATCGTACTGTAGGTACCCACGTTGAGTCCCGAGAGATCAATAGGGCTTGTTGTTGTGCCCGAACTATTACCCGGAAGGTCAGCATCTGGAATGCGCTCCCAGTTGCCTGGCGAGACAAGATACTCAAGTGAAATTAGTGCTGAGGAACCTCCAGGGGCGGACGTTGTAAATCGTGCCTGTCGCCATGCAGGCGCCTGACCATCGGCAAACTTGATTGGCGATGAGAAAATGCGACCCGAAGAAAGTCCTTCTTGAGGAACAAGGTCAAATGGATTGCCATAAGGCTTTGTCGATACAGATGGCGTTCCAATATTTTGTGCAGCACTCCATGTTGATCCGTTCCAAACAGAAAATACATAGCTCAGTGTCGGAGAACGAGAGAGTACCATAGCAAGAATATCGCCCGAGGCTGATGCGCGCTCAACGAGCGTCGTCCACGCCTCAACTCCCGACCAACGATACGTTGT